>JAEUUB010000169.1 GCA_016787745.1 Cyclobacteriaceae bacterium | reverse complement strand
CTGATTTTTACCGCTCCGGATTCCTATCAAGACGTACTTGGTAAACTTAACTACGCAGATCACGTGCTGTTAATTGGTGGCATTGGCCAACTGCTTCTCAATCTGCGGTATCTCTATCAATGGTATTATTCCGAACGGGCCAATGAATCGCTACTGCCTTTGGGTTTTTGGCTTATTAGTGCATTTGCTTCTGTTATGGTCGTCTATTACGGCATTAACCGACTTGACCCTGTTTTGTTAATAGCCCAAAGCATGGGCTTTTTCGCATATTCACGAAATATTTATCTGTCTTTGTCTGGTCGATTCAAGCCTTCGGGTTCAAAATAACATTTTGCGCGTGAGACGAAGCCCTGGAAAATTTATTTGCGAGCCATAGTCCTATTACCATGAATATGGCTGCTGAAAAAAACGGAACGTGAAAATTAACGCCATATAAAAATCCACTGATACCCATACCCGCTGCACGTGCCAGCGAACCAAACGATTGATTGACTCCCAACGCCTGTCCTACTTCTTGCGGAGCTGCATGTTTTGAAAGTAACGAGGTAATGCTGGGAGTAAGGCAACCATTGGCAAGGGCAATGAATACCAATCCTATTAGTTCAAAGGGAATAAAATAATTTTTGCCAACCAAGGGAAGTAACACGAGCCCGGTAATCATAAAGAATATTCCATAACTCAACATTCTTTGCTCTCCTAAAACTTTTACCATGCGTCCTACCAGTGCACCTTGTACAATAGCTGTTGCAAATCCAATAAAGGCAAAAACATACCCTATTTGTTTGTCTGTTAATCCATCAATCTCCTTCCACATCAGGGAGCTGGCCATTTGCATCTGCATGAAGGCTGCTATAAAAATGAAGTTGATTAAAAGCAATTCCCGGATGGAGGGCTTCCTTAATTCAGTGACTATTCCCGTAACAACTTTAAAGTTGAACACTACGTCCGTGCGTTTCTGCTTTAGTGACTCCGGCAAGAGCAAATAGGCGAGTATAAAATTCAATAAAGACATACCCGCAGCTATATATCCTACCCAATCAACCAAACCTGGGGTTGAGATACTTTTAAGATAGCCTCCCAGCGTAGGGCCCACAATAAACCCAACACCAAAAGCAACGCCAAGATATCCGAGCACTTTCGTCCGTTCCTCGGGTTTGGTAACATCAGCTATGTACGCCTGGGCAACTGAAATATTCGCTGAGCCAACTCCGGCCAGCAGCCTTGAGATAAAAAGAATAACCAACCCGCTTACTTGCGAAAAAACCAAATAGGCTGTACCTGTAATCAATACACTGGTTAGTATAATGGGTCTTCGGCCATACCGATCACTTAAATTTCCCCACAGAGGAGCGAAAAGAAAGTTCATGATGGGATAAATCATAGCAATCAGTCCGATCTGGTAATCCTGAGCGCCCAGCTCTTTGGTAAAAATGGGAAGTATCGGAATGATAATGCCAAATCCCAGCATGTCGATGAAAATCGTCAGGAACAAAACAAGCAGCGGAGATTTTTTCATTTCAACTTAAATAGCGCGCGAATTTGCAACTTTGTGCACATGACTGCAAATTATCTTTCGCGCATCTCAGAAGAAGAAGTTCAGGATTATCTCTTCGCTCATGAAGCTGTCGATGAAAGGGATTTGGTGTTGCAACACGAAGAAATATTAAATCTTCCTGCGGCCCTGATTGCTCAACAAATTGCGGGCAGACGAAAAGCCAAATCAAAACTTGCCATGTGGTACAGAACTAAGGGCATCATCTATCCTCCATCCGTAAACATTGAACAATCCTCTTCCGAGGCCACAGCCCGGTTTAAAGCGAAGATTGCCCATAGCCTTCTTTCAAACTCTCAAAATATATCCATTGCTGATTTGACCGGGGGGTTTGGCGTTGACAGCTATTTTTTTTCACAGGTGGCTTCTCAGGTTCACTATGTCGAGCCAAATACTGATCTGTTGCAGATTGCGGCAACAAATCATGTTACACTTCAGGCAAAGTCTATTACACATCATTTAACAACAGCCGAAGACTTTATAGATAAAAATAAACTGCCTGTTGACCTGACATTTATTGACCCCAGCCGCAGAGATCAAAATTCGCGTAAGGTCTTTAAACTAACGGATTGCACGCCTGACGTAAGTTCTTTGCAAAAGAGTATCTTCAAAAACTGCACTTCCATACTGGTAAAAACTTCGCCTCTGCTTGACATTCACCAGGGATTAAAAGAGCTGACTAATACCAAAAAGGTAATGGTTGTTTCTGTAAACAACGAATGCAAAGAATTGCTTTTTCTCGCTGAAAAGAATTTTGATGGCGAGGCTCTGATTGAGGCCGTTGACCTTTCCGTTACCGGTGATGTTAAAAATTCTCTATCCTTTTTTCTTTCCGAAGAGAAATTTGCCCAAGGTACTCTTGGGCCTGCAGCCGAATATTTATATGAGCCCAATGCTTCCATATTAAAAGCGGGTGCGTTTAAACTTATCTCTGAGAAATTTCAGTTGACCAAGCTTGCGAAAAACACGCACCTTTACACATCCAATCATTGGGTGGCTGGCTTCCCCGGTCGGATTTTCCGGATTGATGTACTCGATCCGGAAACAAAGAAATTAAAAGATTTTCTATCGGGCAGTAAAGCAAATGTTTTCACAAGAAACTACCCCCTTGGCGCTGAGGAGCTAAAAAAGAAATTAAAACTAAGCGATGGTGGGGAAAAATATGTGATTGGATTTTCCTCTGAAACAAAAAAAAATCTGGCCATTTGCAGTCTCTCTACAAAAAAGCAATGATTTCATCTACCGGTGTTTCTCCTAAAAAGGATTTTACAAATCTTTTTTCCTTAGAGTATATGTAAATAGAAGGTGTAGGTATCGAACCAAAGTTCGTGTATACGTCCATGCCCTCGGCCCGGCCAAACCGCACATTGGGTTGATTTGCAAGCTTATAATCTTGTGCAAATTTCTGAATAACCTCCGGGGCATCAGAAGCTATAAATTGCAGCGTATAGTTTTTAAACGATTCCATTTTCTCGTGAATGGCTTGCGCTTCGCGTTGGCAATGATCACAATCTGCGTTGAAAAGAATAAGCACCGAAGCCCCGGGCAAGTCGCGTGTGGTGGCTGGCGATCCATCCAGATTGGTAAAGGTAAGATAGGGAAACTCATTCACTTCACTGCTGGCGGTTATAGTGCTTTTCTTTTCGGGTTTACTACATCCGGATAAAATAAATAGTAATGGTAATAGTATTGTTAGGAATCTTCGAATCATACGGATATAAAAATTTTAAAGACGAAATAAATAAATAAAAACAACAAACCGGATGTTCCGTAGAGTTGTATGACTTTTTTACGATTTTGTACATCTTCCCACCAAAGCATTATCCAGGGCTTTATCAAACCCAGTATCATAAAGAGAAAGGAGGTTAAGCTGATAAGCAGGAATAAGAGTTGTACGTAATACATGGCCACAAAGGTAAACGTAGCGGATACTGCAAAGCTATAAATCCAGAAGTTTTTGATACGTCCCTTTAATGCCAAAACATCGGGCCATTACAAACCTTACTGTATATTTGCGGCCTACTTTTAGTGTTGGCGTGAAGTCGAATGATTTTCTTTCTATTTATCGTGCGGACAGCCAGGTTGTGGCGCTGGCCGAGGGGATTCGTGCGTCCGCTCATTCCAACATTTGTGTAAAAGGCCTTCATGGAAGTTTAGATACAGTGATTTTTGCTGCTGTCTACAAAAGTGTTCGGTCATCGCATGTTCTTATTGCCCACGACAAGGAAGAGGCTTCCTATCTCCTCAACGATCTGCAGCATCTATTGGGAGAAAAGGAGGTTCTGTTTTTTCCCATGTCGTACAAAAGGCCTTATGAATATGATGACATCGAGAACGCGAACATCCTGATACGTTCCGAAGTACTAAATGTGATCTCCAATCATCCGGAAGGAAATGTGATCGTCACGTATCCGGAAGCCGTGTTTGAAAAAGTGATCAACAAAAAGTCACTGGCCGCCAATACCTTCCTGATCAAAAAAGGTGAAATTCTCGATCGTTTATTTCTCGAAGAATTTCTACATAGTTACGATTTTGAAAAAACAGATTTTGTCTATGAGGCCGGTCAGTTTGCAATTCGGGGGGGTATTATTGATGTGTTTTCCTACGCGCATGAGTTGCCTTACCGGATTGAGTTGTTTGGCGAAGAAGTGGACAGTATCCGCAGTTTTGATCCGGGGTCGCAGCTTTCTGTAGAATCGTTGGAAAAAATCAATCTGATGCCGAACGTTCAAACCCGTTTGGTTCAGGAAGAACGCCAGTCCTTTTTTGATTTTATTTCACCTGCCACACGCGTATGGATTAAGGACCTGGAAATGACGCGCGACATCGTTGAAAAGTGTTTCGCGAAGGCCAGTGCTTCTTTTGATAAAATACTTGGTGAAAGCGGCCAAACCAAAGTAGTGCTGGAGCCGAATCATCTCTTTAATACCGGTGAGTCTGTAATAAAAAGTCTAAGCAGTCTATCTTGTATAGAGTTTGGATTGAAATACATGCTGGAGGCTCGTCACACGTACGAGTTCAACTCCTCTGCCCAACCTTCGTTCAACAAAAATTTTGAATTGTTGGCTGCCAATCTGCTGGAGCAGCAAGAGTTGGGGTATCATAACTTCATCTCAGCGGAACAGCCCCGCCAGGTAGAGCGACTACATGGAATTTTTGAAGAGATCCATCCTGAAATCAAATTTCAGTCGTTGGAATTTTCATTGCGTCAGGGATTTGTTGATCACATACAAAAGGTGGTTTGTTATACAGACCACCAGATTTTTGAGCGGTTCTACCGATATCGTCACAAAGAAAAGTTCTCAAAATCGAAATCATTAACCTTTCGGGAACTTCAAACATTGCAACCAGGCGATTTTGTAACTCATATCGATTACGGTATTGGCAAGTTTGCGGGGCTGGAAAAGAAACTGGTTGATGGCCGCGAGCAAGAGGCCATTCGACTCATTTTTCGGGATGATGATTTGCTGACCGTTAGTATTCACGCACTGCATAAAATTTCAAAATACTCGGGCAAGGACGGCACGCCACCCTCCATTAGTAAATTAGGCAGTGGTGAGTGGGACAGCAAGAAAGCCAAAGTAAAAAAGAAAGTTAAAGACATTGCCAAAGAGCTGATTGAGCTTTATGCAAAAAGGAAAACTGCCCCGGGCTACGCCTTTCAGGAGGATGGCTTTCTTCAGGCCGAATTAGAATCCTCCTTTATTTATGAGGACACGCCCGATCAGGCAAAAGCAACCGAAGATGTGAAGCGCGATATGCAACAACCTCACCCGATGGATCGGCTGGTGTGTGGCGATGTTGGTTTTGGTAAAACGGAAGTAGCGATTCGAGCAGCCTTTAAAGCGGCCACCGAAGGCAAGCAGGTAGCGGTCCTGGTTCCTACCACCATTTTGGCGATGCAACACTATCGCACCTTTTCGGAGCGGCTCTCCTCCATGCCGGTTAAGATCGATTATGTATCTCGTTTTAAAACCGATAAAGAGATTAAAGAAATAATTAAAGAAGTTAAAGAGGGATCCATCAACATTATTATAGGCACACACCGCGTGGTGAGTAAGGATGTTGAATTTAAAAACCTGGGGCTATTAGTTATTGATGAAGAACAGAAGTTTGGCGTGAAAGTTAAAGATCGCCTGAAGGAATTGAAAGTAAACGTGGATGTGCTAACTCTTACAGCAACTCCGATACCACGCACGCTTCATTTTTCGTTAATGGGTGCCCGCGATTTAAGCATCATTTCAACACCTCCTCCCAACCGTCAGCCAGTGACCACAGAACTACACACATATAATGAAAGCATCATTCGTGATGCAGTAAGTTCTGAGTTGCGAAGAGGCGGTCAGGTATTTTTTGTACACAATCGCGTAAGCGATATTGAGCAAGTAGCCAACACCATTTTCAAACTTGTGCCTGACGCCCGGATGGGAATTGCACACGGACAAATGGATGGGGATAAGTTGGAAAAAGTAATGTTGAAATTTATTGAGGGCGAATACGATGTGCTGGTTTCTACAAACATTATTGAGTCGGGGTTGGATATACCAAACGCAAATACAATAATCATTAACCAGGCAAATATGTTTGGTTTGAGCGATCTTCATCAAATGCGAGGCCGCGTGGGCCGCTCGAATAAAAAAGCCTTTTGTTATTTACTTACACCCCCCAGTTCCGTTCTATCCTCCGATTCGCGCAAGCGCCTGGCGGCACTGGAAGAGTTTTCTGAACTGGGCGATGGATTTAAGGTGGCCATGCGCGACCTTGATATTCGGGGCGCGGGTAATTTATTAGGCGCGGAACAAACGGGTTTTATTACGGACCTGGGTTTCGATACCTATCACAAAATTTTAGATGACGCAATTCAGGAATTAAAGGAAACCGATTTCAAAGATTTGTTTGCTGAAGAACTTTCATCGAAAGCCAAATTGATTGTACCGGAATGCACTATTGAAACCGATTTGGAAATACTTATTCCCGATTCCTACATCAATAATACCAGCGAGCGACTTCAACTTTATGCAACACTCGATAGCATAAAGAATGAAAAAAATCTACTGGACTTTCGTGAATCTTTAAAAGATCGGTTTGGCTCATTACCAGATTCTGTCGAACAGTTGATTAATACCGTTCGGCTGCGATGGATGGGCGAAAAGCTTGGGTTTGAAAAAATGAGTCTAAAGAATGAGAAACTTAGGGGGTACTTCGTTACTGGAAATAATGAATATTTTAAATCTGAAGTCTTCGGTCGAATTTTATCGTTCGTACAAACTCATACAAAACGCTGCCGTATGAAAGACATGGCGGGCAAATTAATACTAACTGTTGAATCTATTAACAGCGTAGATGCGGCTACTGAAATTCTGGGGCCCCTGGCAGATTATGATAATGCCAGATCATTAAGCAAAACTTCCTCGGCATAACAATCCAGAGATTTCAAATCGTTGAAGGCATGAATACAAATGACCTTTTTAAATGGGACAGAATATTGCACTTCAATGAAAAAAGCTTTGGTATGATATAAGTACATCTTAACATCATTCAAGCATCTGGAAGCAATATAATCTGTACCCATTGTTATAAAGTCACATTTCTTTTCAAAGGAAGCAATCTTAAAATCATCGATGGAATTCATAACCACTGGTTTTAGGCAGTGATAGATGAAAAAAGTATACCAAGCGGTAGATTTAAGCAATAGCAAGGCTTATAACTGCCTGGCAGGCCCATATTTGGAATTCAAATCCCAATTTGGCGTGATACTTTTACTTAGTTTTCCTCGTTAAGGTAACAATTGTGAGATGTTCACCTTCTATCAGTGATTTATCAAAAAAACGTTAGCCTTTGGAAAACATTGATTTATCTATTTATATTAGCGGTTACTTTTATGTATAACCTTAAGCAAATGAAGTATTTCAAGTCACTCCTGTTTTTAGTTGCGCTGTCCATGATGGTTTCATCCTGTTTTCTCCGGCAAGGGGGTAAACCAACCGCTCAAAACCCTGGTCAGCTAAGTACTGCCACAGGATTGCGGTATACCCGCGATGCAGCCGAGGGCTTTCCGGTAAATGAGTACAACTCTCAACCCGATGCCCCAAATATGGTGCTTATTGAGGGTGGCCGGACCGTGTTAGGCTCACTTGAAGAGGATGTTATGTCCTTCCGGGATAACATAGAAAGAACTATTTCGGTAGCTTCTTTTTATATGGACGAAACTGAAATTGCCAATATTCACTGGCTTGAATACCTCTATTATCTATCCGTTGACTCAACCAAGATAGATGGTGGAAAGGCTTATGATATGGCCCTTCCTGATACCTTGGTTTGGCGTTCTAACCTTGCTTTTAACGATCCTTACGTAGAACATTACTTAAGATATCCGGGGTTTCGGTATTTCCCGGTAGTGGGTGTAAAATGGAAGCAAGCCAATGCATATGCTATTTGGAGAACGGCTAAAGTAAATGCAGACCTTGCCGAAAAGGCAGGCATCGCAGCCCCCGAAACTGGCGCAGGTCGCATTCCGCTTGAGTCGGGGGTGGTTATACCTGCTTACCGCCTGCCTACCGAAGCTGAGTGGGAATATGCCGCACAAGCTTTGATTGGAACCCAATGGTTAGATGAAATGCAAACCCATCAGAGAATATACCCTTGGGATGGACATGCTTTAAGAAATCCTTACGGCAAGCAAATGGGTTCGTTTCTGGCAAATTTTAAGCGCGGCCGTGGTGACTATGCCGGTATTGCAGGCCGACTGAACGATGGCGCTTTGATTACGTCTTATATCTATGAATATCCTCCTAACGATTATGGCCTTTATAACATGGCTGGTAATGTCAGCGAGTGGGTAATGGATGTTTATCGTCCACTTTCACATCAGGATTTTGACGACCTTAACCCTATCCGCAGAGATGATTTTATAGATAGCCATAGCGAATACAGAAACCGGTATACTAAAACTCCAAAAGACTCAACGGTTACTATGCCTGATGGAACAACTAAAAACATTCGCTCATTCGAATATACCAAGAATCCTGAAGGGTTCTTGTCGCTGATCTCGGATAAAGTTCGGGTGTACAAGGGAGGTTCCTGGAAAGATGTTGCTTACTGGATGTCACCCGGAACAAGAAGATTCCTGGATGAAGACTCTGCTACCGCCACCATTGGCTTCCGTTGCGCCATGATTCGTGCCGGCTCCAACTACTAAGAATCGCTTAAAAGAAATTATCAAGCCCTGACGAGAAACACGTCAGGGTTTTTTTTGAAACTATTTCTCAATTAGGCTTCGGCAATGCAGGCAACGCTTAACGCGCGGCATCCAGCATCAACAAGATGCCGGCCGCATGCCTCAAGGGTAGCTCCGGTAGTCATTACATCATCAACGAGAAGAATGCGGGCGTCTTTAATTTTCTCAGCTTGTAGAACTGCAAAAACCTCCTTTACATTTTCCCATCGTTCCACTTTTGTTTTTCTGGTTTGGGTTTGGGTAAATACCTTACGGGTAGTTATCGATTCATCCCACGGAATATTCAATACCGAACTTAATCCTTCTGCAAAACAAGCACTCTGGTTATACCCGCGCTTTCGTTTTCGTGTTGGGTGCAAGGGCACGGGTACAATTAAATCGAACTGATCATTCAATCCTGAATCGCGGAGGTCTTTGCCATAGATTTTTCCAAGCCGAACACCAATTTCCGGATGATTATTATATTTAAGTTGATGCAGGAGGTGATACACAATGCCTGTCTTTCGGAATTTCAAAAAGGCCATCGCGTGATTTATCTGCAGGCGTCCTGTCAATCGAAGTTTTATAGGATTGTCTTCCTGGGTATGATATCCTGTTTTTGGCAAATCACGGATACACCGGGTACATAAAATTTCCTCGCCTTTAAACAGCGCCAGCGAACATCCCATACAGTAATTTGGAAAAAACAAAGACACAAAATCATGACCCAGATCAAAGGCTTGGTTTATAACATTTGATTTGATCCGAATTGAACTCATCTTTGAGGAAACTATTTTCTATTTATGGGACTCGTAGAGCAATTTAATGATTATCGGGCCAAGATGAATGAGAAGATTCTTGCTTCCGACAACTTGATAATTAAGCGAATCTTCAATTTAGACACCAACGCCTATCAGGGGGGAGCCCTGGATGTTAAATCCAAAGAATTAATAGGGTTAACCTGCTCATTGGTTTTGCGATGCGATGATTGCGTTAAATACCATTTGGGAAAATGTAAGGAGGTGGGCTTTTCAACAGCTGAAGTGCATGAAGCCATGGGCGTTGCCACGCTGGTGGGTGGCACAATTGTGGTGCCGCACCTGCGAAGAGCCTTTGAATACTGGGAAGAACTATCGAAAAGCAATTAAGGATGTATCAAAAGGATTTAGAGCTCGAACGAAACTGGCAGGCGTTGTTACGCGAACTTGAGCGATTGCTTGAAAAAAAGCCAAAAGATTTAAATGGCGTGCTCTTTATCATTGGTCTGCAGGAGCTGGGACGAGGACCCAAAAACTTTTCCAAAGAAGAGAAACAAGACCTGATGCACATTGCTATTTGCAAGGTTTTAAGTTTAGCAGGTTATTACGAGTTGGAGGGCCTGGATGCGGATGGCTGGCCTCATTGGAAACTGATTCAAAAATTGCCCCATTTTGATTTATTGGAACAGGAAAAACTACTTAAAATGCATGTGCTGGAGTACTTTGAAAAGGAGTATAATTGGCATTTTACCGATAGTAAAATCAATCCACCCACAATTTGATTTGGGCTTGTCCTGCCACTATCTTAGTACAATTAAAAACTATCTTTAGGTGAAGTACGTTTTAAGAAAACATGCGTGAGGGGATTAAGGGCATCGATGAGAAGTTAAACTCCTTTACAAAAAGGTATTATTTGAATATTTTTCTTCGTGGAATTATTCTGTCTGCCTCCATTCTTCTTGCCAGTTTTTTAATTGCATCGCTTATTGAATACAATCTTTGGCTTGGCAAAGCAGGTCGGTTTTTTATTTTTGCGCTCTTCATTGCGATTGCCCTGTTTTCTGTTTTTACATTTTTGCGTGAACCCATTGCCTGGTGGATTTATAAGAAGGGTTTGCAACAAGAGGAGAGCGCACGAATAATTGGCCGATACTTTCCGAACATTTCAGATAAACTACTGAATCTGATCCAACTTTCAACCGAACAAAATCGAACCGCTTTACTAGATGCCGGAATCGCTCAAAAAACTTTATCCGTACAAGATATTGCTTTTGAAAAAGCCATCGACTTAAGAGATAATAGAAAATATTTAAAGTACCTGATAATTCCTTTCTCCCTGATTCTCATTTTAATGATAATCAATCTGGGTATTTTCACACAAAGCACAAGTCGCATTGTTCAGTTTAACCAGGAGTTTTCGCCCCAGGCTCCGTTTAACTTTCTTATCCAGAATAAAAATTTAACTGCTTTTGTAAATGAAGATTTTACACTAAGTGTAAAATTGGAGGGAGACGCATTGCCGCTCTCGCTTTATATTGTTTCGGGCGATCAGCGATGGAAAATGGTGCCTGCCGATGCAGGATTTTTTACCTACACTTTTGAGGCCTTGCAAAATGAAATTGATTTTCAGTTGGAAGGCTCTGGGTTTTATTCAGGGGCTTACAAAATAGAATTAGTAAACCGACCTGAACTAACTCAATTAAAGGTTTCGCTAACCTACCCAAGTTATTTACAATTAAAGCCGCGGGAATTGACCAATGCCGGCAATCTTGAAATTCCTGAAGGGACTCAGGTAACCTGGAGAATTGGCGGTACTCATGCACAAAAAGCAAGCATGTTGCTGGGTTCAATTGGCACTCCTTCTGACATGCAATTGATTGGCAATGAGCTATTTACATTTACCAAGGGCTTCCGAAATCCAGATGAGTATACAATTGTTTTAGAGAATGATCAAAGCAAAAACAAAGATCAGATTTCCTATTCGATCGCGGTTATAAAAGATCAATACCCACAAGTAGTTGTCGATAATCTTCAGGACTCTGTGCTTTTCAAGTCCATCTTATTAGGCGGATCAATTAGTGATGATTACGGAATCACATCATTAAAACTCAACTATCAGGTTTTAAAGGGCAACAACGAATCGCCTCAACTTTCAAAAGTAATTGCTATAGAGAGCAATCGGCAACAGCAGAATTTTTACTACCAATGGAAAATTGATTCTCTTGATTTACAACCCGGAGATAAGCTTGTCTATCACTTGCAGGTTTGGGATAATGATGGTGTGAACGGACGAAAGTCAACCCGAAGTTCAAACTACATTTTCAGTTTGCCTTCGGAAGAAGAATTGAAAACTGATATTGTTCGCCAGCAACAATCCGCGGAAAATAAAATTGATAAAAGTTTACAAAAGGCCAGAGAACTTCAACAAGCTATTGACGAGGCGCAGGAGAAATTAAAAGGAAAGCAGAGTCTGGATTGGCAAGACAAAAAAATGCTGGAGGACCTGATAAAACAGAAAGAGAAACTGGATGAGGCAATCAAGGCCCTTCAAAAAGAAAACGCGCTCCTGGAGCAGAAAAAAGAATCTTTTTCTGAGGAGAGTGAGCGCATTCGTGAAAAGTCTGAGCAGATTCAAAAACTAATGGATCAGTTACTTGATGAAGAAACGAAAAAGCAATTTCGTGAACTGGAAAAGCTCCTGCAGGAGAATGCCGATGTAAATCAAGTCCAAAAAATGCTTGATAAGATGGATCGAAAGGAGATTAATCTGGAGAAGGAGTTGGAGAGAACCTTGGAGTTATTTAAACAACTTCAATACGATTATAAACTTGAACAGGCCATTTACGATTTGAAAAAACAAACCGAAAAACAAGAGGAACTCCTTAAGGAAACTGAAAGTTTAAATGAGGAGAACAATAAGAAAGACAAGAACAAAGGTGAAGATGGGAATAAAAAAACTACTGAGGAACTCGCCAAAGAACAAGAGCAGCTAAAAAATGAGTTTGAGGATTTCAAGAATCAACTGGATGAACTTGAAAAGTTAGGTGACGAACTGGATAAGTCGGGTGAAACTCCTGATAAAGAAGAGCAGGAGGCTGTAGAAGAATCTCAAAAAGAAAGTAAACAATCCCTGGATGAGGGGGATTCAAAAAAATCGAGCGAAAGACAAAAGCAGGCCATTTCAAAAATGAAAGAAATGCAAAAGCAGATGGAGGGGATGCAAAGTTCTATGGAAATGGAAATGGATATGCAAAACCTTGAGAGCCTGCGCCAGATCATTCACGGACTCATCAAATTATCGTTTGATCAGGAAAATCTAATGAAGCAATTTGCTCCCATTCAGCAAACAGATCCACAGTATGTTCAATTAGGGCAGAATCAGCTTAAGTTAAAAGATGACTCTAAAGTACTGGAGGACAGCCTATTAGCTCTTTCCAAGAAAGATCCATTTATGGGCTCAATCGTAACACGCGAAGTGGGCGAATTAAATGATCATGTTGAAAAGGCTTTGGATAACATAAAGGAAAGGCGCAAGGCCAATGCCAGCACAGAAATGCAATTATCTATGACAAGCATTAATAATCTTGCATTGATGTTAAATGATCATTTTGAAATGATGATGAATATGATGGCGAATGCCATGCCCGGCAAGGGAAAGAAAAAGTCTGGAAATAAACCTAGCCTGGGTAAACTTCAGGAGCAACTGAATCAGCAAATGGAAGAAATCCGGCAGGGAGGAAAGAGTGGACGGCAATTATCAGAAGAATTTGCACGGATGGCCGCGGAGCAGGAGCGTATTCGTAGAGCACTTCAGGAAATGCAGGAGAGAATGAAGCAGGAGGGTGGCAAAATGCCCGGAGGCGACTTACCTGGAAAAATGGAGCAAACCGAGATGGACCTTGTGAATAAACAGATAACAGAACAAACTATACAACGACAAAAGGAAATTTTAACCCGACTTTTAGAAGCGGAGAAATCAATGCGTGAGCAGGACCTTGATGAAGAGCGAAAAGGCGAAACCGCTAAAGATTACTCCAATGAAATTCCCAGGGCATTTGAAGAGTATTTAAGATTAAAGGAAAAAGAAGTAGAATTGCTGAAAACGGTGCCCCCCAAGTTATATCCGTATTATAAACAGGAGGTTGGGGAATATTTTAAACGAATAAAGATCCAGGAAATTAATTGAGTTGGCTAGCATGAAGAACATTCGCATTGAAATACCCTCCATATCTGATAATATCAGGATGATTGAAAGCTTCATCGACAATGCAAAAGAGAAGTATCATTTAAATGATGATATATACGGAAACATTATGATTGCGGTAACTGAGGCTGTAAACAATGCAATTAAGCACGGGAATAAAGGGGATTCTGCTAAAAACGTTTCGCTGGCGCTTTCCCTTCACGAAGGTATGATCAAATTTAGGGTGGAGGATGAAGGAGTAGGATTTGATTTCCACGATCTGCCAGATCCTACGGCCCCTGAAAATCTGGAGAAACCTGGTGGAAGAGGTATTTTTTTGATGAAGCACCTTGCTGATGAAGTTGATTTCTCCCAGTTGGGAAAGGTAGTTGAGCTCAGCTTCTACATCGATTAATGGGAGTCATAAGGTACTTTTCTGAGGGTGTTTCCTTTGAAGTTCCTTACCCAAGAAAAACGGCCGCCTGGATTAAGTCTGTTATCCGCATAAATAAATCTGAGCTCAAAGAGATTAGTTTCATTTTCTGTTCAGATGATTATCTGCATACTATAAATAAGACGTTTCTTAATCACACCACACTTACTGATATCATAACATTTGATCACTCTGAGAAGAAAGGCACACTTGAGGGTGAAATCTATATAAGCATTGATAGGGTAATTGAAAATGCTCAAAAGTTCAAGGTTTCGACTGAAGATGAAATTCGCAGGGTAATGATTCATGGTGTACTTCATCTTTTAGGCTATAAAGACAAAAAAAGCAGTGAAAAGCGCCAAATGCGCAAAAAAGAGGAAGCTTGCCTATCTTTGTTCAAATAATTGGTTTCACGTGGAACATTTAGAGCCTTGCTCTCTTTAGGTTTCACGTGGAACAAACCAAACTGAAATGTTTCCAAAATACGATGTAATAGTTGTGGGGGCTGGTCATGCCGGCTGTGAGGCTGCGGCTGCGGCTGCAAACATGGGCTCAAAAGTCCTTCTTGTCACTATGAATATGAATACCATTGCCCAAATGTCTTGCAATCCGGCAATGGGTGGGGTGGCAAAGGGGCAAATTGTTCGGGAAATTGACGCGCTGGGCGGCTATTCAGGAATAGTTTCTGATAAGTCTATGCTTCAATTCAGGATGCTAAATCTGTCCAAAGGCCCAGCTATGTGGAGTCCGCGCACACAAAATGATCGGATGCGATTCGCGGAAGAATGGCGACTTGCCTTGGAACAAACCCAAAATATCGATTTCTGGCAAGAAATGGCGATAGAATTGATCGTTAAAGAAAGGCGAGTAATTGGAGTAAAAACAGCATTAGGGCTTGAAATATTTGGTAAAGCGGTCGTACTGACCAATGGAACCTTCTTAAATGGAAAAATCCACATTGGAGAAAAGAGCTTTGG
>JAEUUB010000143.1 GCA_016787745.1 Cyclobacteriaceae bacterium | reverse complement strand
GGAAATCATTATTATTTTAACACTCTCAACAGATGCTTTCTGGCTTCGCAAGGCCTCTTTGATCACTTGAGTTTTATAATGATCCGATCCCATCTTGTTCGTTGCCGTAAACATCGCTTCCGTGGATTCCTGTGTTTGCATAAACTTGCTGAGATTGTTCTCCAAAAACTCTGACAAGTAGTGATCCGAGTTGAGTTCAGAGGCAACGCTGGAAACAATTGTAGCGTACTCTTTTGCTGCCACGGGTTGTTTCATAAGCAGATTAGCGTAGTGTGCTTTTACATAGTCTCCATCCAATAAATCAATTTCTTTTAACACCGCGTGGGCGCCTCCATTTCTATAAAACCTGTTCACACGGCTTTCGGCAGCCAGAGTCGTGGTTCTTACTACCTCCGGTAATATTTCAGAAAGCCATTTGCGTCCTTCCGGCTCATAACTAACCGCGGTTCTTCCCTCAAAGTATTCGCGTTTAATGGTGTTGCCCTGCGCGGAGATTTTAATCGTGCGCTTGCTTCCAAAAGTTGTTTTGGTTATTTCCAGATAGCCGTCCGGTGAGATGCTTTTAATATCCCGGTCATCGTCTGTCAGTTCAAACTTGCCACGGGTTTCAATATTGAATGAGTTGAGGCCGTTGGAATTCTTATACGTGATTTTCTCGTCATTGCCTGAGGCATAAACACGGGTAGTTTCATTTTGGCCAAACAGACTAGTTGTAATTACTAACCCAAGAATCAGATGCAGAAGCTTCATGTCGAGATATTTTTTTAGTCAGATAACGCCCAAAGTTGGGCTTAGGATGCTCCCTGGGCAACTCAAATGAAATGAACCGACAGATTGATGTATTGAGTTGTGAGGCTTGGATTTTAAGGAGCGGGCTTCCGAAATCCCCGCTGACGCATGGCTTCAAATACTACCACCGCTGCCGCATTCGAGACATTCATCGAATCAATTTGCCCTTGCATGGGGATAATGATGTTTTCGGTTGAGCTATTAACCCAAAGATCGGAAAGACCCGTGGCTTCTGTTCCCATAACGATGGCGGCCGGTTGAGTAAAGTCAACCTGATGATACGGGCTGGAAGCTTTGAGGTAGGTGCAGAAGATTTTGATGTTGTGACTTTGCAGCCAGGCAATAGTTTCTTTTGAAGTCGCAGAAGCAATTTGTTTTGTGAACACACAACCAACACTGGATCGGATCACATTAGGATTATAGAAGTCAGTGTGAGGATCGCAAATAATCACCGCGTCAATCCCTGCCGCATCGGCCGTTCTTAAAATTGCTCCCAGGTTCCCGGGCTTTTCTACGGCTTCCAAAATGAGAATCAGGGGATTCTTACTTAATTCAATATCCTGCAGTCGGTGAGTCTTTTGTTCAGCCACGGCCAATATGCCGCCCGTGCTTTCGCGGATGGCAATTTTATCAAATACTTCTTTGGATACGGGCACCAATAATCGTTCCTGGCTCAACAGGTCAGCCGATTCTTTAGGATTGATGATTTCATCGCAATAAAAAATGTTCCCGATCTTATACCCGGCATCAATTGCCAGCCGAACTTCTTTGGCACCTTCCACAACAAAGAGTTGCTGCTTCCTTCGTTCCCGAGGCTTTTCCAAAGCAAGCAGGCTTTTGATTTTCGGATTTTGGGTACTGGTAATTTTAAAGTGCATCCGTTCAAAATTCAAGATTCAAAATTGAAGATCAAAGGATTGCCAACGGGTTATTTGCTATTTTTGAAAACTAAAAAAAGAAATTTTGAATCTACTGCATCCTTCCTCCTGGAAAAATTACGAGCTGCTAGACAGCGGTAACTTTGAGAAGTTAGAGCGTTTTGGAAAGGTGACACTGATTCGGCCCGAGCCGCAGGCCATCTGGGAGCCGGTACTTTCTGAGTCGGAATGGATAAAACAAGCATATGCGCACTTTACCCGCGAACAAAAGGATCATTATCGTTTTGGTGAAGAAGTAAAAGGAGGCTGGAATAAGTTGAAGCCAACGCAAGATCACTGGCAAATAGAATATCAGTATCAAACGCTAAACTTAAATTTGCGACTTGCGCTTACAGGATTTGGGCATGTGGGTTTGTTTCCGGAGCAGGGCTCCAACTGGAACTTTATCTATGACACCATCACAAGTTGGAAGACTAAAAAATCAAGAGTACTGAATTTATTTGCTTACACAGGTGCTGCTTCGGTAGTAGCCCGTGCGGCCGGTGCAGAGGTAACGCATGTGGATGCTTCCCGGCCGGGGTTGAACTGGGCCAATCAAAACATGCAACTGAATCAATTGAGCGATATCCGGTGGGTGTATGAAGATGCATTGAAATTTGTGAAGCGTGAGGTAAAGCGCGGAAATAAGTACAACGGGATTATTATGGACCCACCCCCCTACGGGCGTGGCCCCGAGGGGGAGAAGTGGACCTTGCAGGAAAAGCTAAATGAACTGATACAGCTAAGCAGCCAATTATTGGAGCCCACGCCTTCCTTTTTTATTCTGTCTATGTATGCCGCAGGGTTGTCGTCATTGGTGGGATTGAATGTGGTGCGAACTCATTTCCCTCATGTCGCGCCTACGAGCGGGGAGTTATTTCTCAAATCAAAAACGGGACGAGATTTGCCGATGGGTACTTTTTTGCGATTTAACCGGTAAGCAGATTTTTGATTACCAGGACTCTGGGAAGACATCCAGATTCCATCCAAATAAATTATCCGGATAGGTTAGGTGCTTTTCTTACTTTGCAAAGTAAACTCAATTTCTAATATGAAAACTTTAATGATCCTCTTTTTGCTGGGAATCACACAAATCGTTAGCGCGCAGTCTGACTACTTTTATCCTGGCGCAAAACAGCTAAATAAAACCATTCCCACGCCAGAGGAATTTTTAGGGTATTCGATAGGTACCCACCATACCCGGTATGATAAGATTGTTGAGTATTTTAAAGTATTAGATAAAGCGTCCGATCGGTTTGTGGTCGAGGAAATAGGAAGCACCATCGAACATCGCACCCAAATTGTTGCTAAAATAACCTCACCGACAAATCATGGACGGCTAGAGGAAATTAGGAAAAAAAATCTTGAAGGGGCCACCGACATTCCTTTGGTTATTCAACTTGGGTATAATGTACATGGCAATGAACCTTCCAGTTCGGAAGCAGCGATGATAACCGCCTATTACCTGGCGGCCAGCGAAGATGAAGAAACAATTAAGTGGCTTAATGAGTTGGTGATTTTACTAGATCCGGTTTACAATCCCGATGGTCGCGATCGACATACCCATTGGGCTAACATGCATAAAGGTTCACCCTTTGTATCCGATCCGGCAGATCGCGAGCATAATGAAGCCTGGCCGGGAGGACGCACAAATCATTATTGGTTTGACCTTAACCGCGATTGGTTTTTAGGTGTTCATCCGGAAAGTCGTAACCGTATGCAGTTCTTTCACGCCTGGAGACCTTACGTTATGACGGATCATCATGAGATGGGAACTAACTCGTCTTTTTATTTTGATCCGGGAAAGTATACGAGCAACAATCCGGTTGTGCCTGCCTATTTATATGACGTGGTTCACCCAAAATTTGCTCAGTATTTTGCTCAAGGTCTTAATTCCGTGGGCTCTTTGTATTTTACAAAAGAGGCCTATGATAAATTGTATCCAGGCTATGGATCGAGTTACGTTAATTTTTATGGAGGCATTGGAATATTATTTGAACAGGCCAGTTCACGGGGGCATTTACAGGAAACCACCACCATTCCCTTAACCTTTGCATTTACTATCCGAAATCAAGTTCAGGCATCCCTGGCAACCGTGCGAGCCTCCATGGGTGAAAAAGAGATGCTTCGAAAGTTAAGAAGGGACTTTTTTACTTCCGCCATATCGCAAGCTAAAGCAAGCCCGATTAAAGCTTACGTGTTTGGTGAAAGCAAGGATTTTACCCGCACGGCTGCATTCCTTAATCTTTTATTAATGCACAAGATTGATGTTTATGAAACGGGGCAAACAATTACGGCCCAGGGCTTGACTTTTGAAAAAGGTAAGTCCTACCTGGTACCTACCGAACAGACTAATTATATTATGGTGCGGTCGGCTTTCGAAAAGGATATCACGTATCGTGACAGCACATTTTATGATGCCTCCACCTGGTCGCTTGTGCATGCTTTTAACATGCCACATGCCGAAGTAAAGGGAGCGTT
>JAEUUB010000128.1 GCA_016787745.1 Cyclobacteriaceae bacterium | reverse complement strand
CCTGCCATTGACATTATTGACGGTAAGTGCGTAAGGCTTACCCAGGGTGATTTCAACAAAAAGAAAATCTATCGGGAAGATCCTGTTGAAGTTGCCTTGGAATTTCAGGAAGCCGATTTGGACTGTTTGCATCTGGTCGATTTGGACGGAGCTAAAAAAGGGAAAGTAGTTAATTGGGATGTTGTTAGGGACATTCAGGAAAAAACAGCTCTGAGTGTTGATTTTGGAGGTGGAGTAAAAACAGAAGAAGAAGTCGAGCAATTGCTTGATCTGGGGGTACATCAAATTAATATTGGAAGTATGGCCGTGAAAGAACCAGAAAAATTCAGTACCTGGTTGAAGCAGTACGGCCCAGAAAACTTTGTATTAAGTGCTGATGTAAAAGGCGAAAATATCTCGATTAACGGATGGTTGGAAGACACTGAGTTTCGTCTTTTTGATTTGGTTAACGAATTTGAAAAAGACGGTCTGGAGTTTTTAACCTGTACTGATATTGGCACGGATGGTATGCTGGAAGGCCCCAACTTGGGTTTATATAAAAAATTAGTGCACCGATACCCTAAGATAAAGATAGTAGCCAGCGGTGGCGTTAGCTCAATGGATGATTTACACGAATTAAAGTATACGAAAGTATATGCCGTCATTATCGGTAAAGCCATTTATGAAGGCCGAATCAGTCTGGCGGAACTAAAATCGTTTCAAAACTCCTAATCTTGTGCTTACCAAACGTATCATTCCCTGTCTGGACATAAAAGACGGTCGCACTGTAAAAGGAGTTAACTTTATTAATATCCGCGATGCCGGTGACCCCGTAGAATTAGGGGCATCTTATGCACGGCAGGGAGCGGATGAATTAGTCTTTCTTGATATTTCGGCTACAAATGAAAACCGTAAAACGTTTGCTACCCTTGTAAAGGATATTGCTGCCCACGTAAATATTCCATTTACTGTTGGCGGTGGTATTGACGGGGTTAAAGATGTGGCTCCGTTACTGGAAGGGGGCGCGGATAAAGTGAGTATAAACTCGGCTGCTGTAAGAAACCCTCAACGTATTGATGAACTTGCAAAAGCATTCGGTTCGCAGTTTGTGGTTCTGGCTATTGACGCCCGGAAAGTGGGAAACCAATGGGTAGTTCATACGCATGGGGGCAGTAAGCCTACTGACAAAAAACTTTTTTCATGGGCGAAAGAAGCGCAAGAGCGGGGTGCGGGTGAAATACTCTTTACCAGTATGGATCATGACGGTACCCGGCAAGGGTTTGCTAACGACCCGTTGGCCAAGTTACATGAACTCTTAAGTATTCCGGTCATCGCTTCCGGGGGTGCGGGAACCAAGCAGCATTTTCTTGAAACCTTTGTGTTGGGAAAAGCCGATGCCGCTTTAGCTGCTTCGCTGTTTCATTTCGGAGAATTAAATATTCCTGATCTTAAAAACTACTTAAGTGCAAATCAAATACCGGTAAGAATTTAACAACATTATGATCGATCTATCAAAATTGGATTTCGTTAAATCAAATGGCCTTATTCCCTGTATTGTACAGGATGCAAGCACGCAAACTGTTTTGATGTTAGGCTATATGAATAAGGAAGCGTTAGAAAAAACACTCAGCAACAAGAGATTAACATTCTTCAGCAGAAGCAAAAACAGACTTTGGACGAAAGGGGAAACTTCAGGCCATTATTTGAATTTAGTGGATTGCCTCATGGATTGCGATCGCGATACCTTGTTGTTTAAAGTTAATCCCGTGGGCCCTACGTGTCATACAGGGGCTGATACTTGCTTCAATGAAAAAAATGAATTGCAGGGCTTAGGTTTTTTGGAGGCCATAATCCAAGAAAGAATGGCAAATCCCAAGGCAGGCTCATACACCAACCAGTTATTGGATTCAGGTATAAATAAAGTGGCTCAAAAAGTTGGCGAAGAGGCCGTTGAATTAGTGATTGAAGCGAAGGACAATAACAAAGATTTGTTTTTAGGGGAAGCTGCAGATCTTATGTATCATTATCAGGTATTGCTGGCAGCCAAAGGCTTTACATTGGGCGATGTAATAAATGTTTTGCGAGCGCGACATAAGTAGATAAATTAGAAGTCCTATTACCTAAACCTGAGTTTATGCCAACGATCACACGTCTCATCAACGGCTATCCATTCATTTCCTACACCCACGAAACATTTTCACCGCATGAAAT
>JAEUUB010000127.1 GCA_016787745.1 Cyclobacteriaceae bacterium | reverse complement strand
TGTATAAAAGTTAGGCTAAGCATGATGTAAGATCATGTCGCGCATGATTGAATTCGTTTGTTCCCGTAGGGTTTTGGTATCTGAATAATCGGCAACCGGAATTTCTTTGCCAACAATAACCTGAATGGTGCCGGGTCGCAGTTTTATAGTACCCGGGGGCATTAATTTGCCGGCACCTAAAACCACCAGCGGTAAAAGCGGCTTTTGCGTATCGGCCGCAATTCGGAAAGCGCCATCTTTAAAGGGCTGAAGTATTTCTTTACTTCGGTTTTGCGTGCCTTCCGGAAAAATGAGAATGTTAATACCCATCGTTAAAATATCTTTTAGGTGATCAAGACTTTTCTTACGGCTTTCATTGCTGCTGCGATCCACCACGATGCAGGTGGCGCGAGTTATCCAGCCAAATACGGGTAGTTTTAAGAGTTCTTTTTTGGCAAGCGGCCGAAACTGGCCACGGATTGTCATGGCTATGCCGGGCAGGTCTAAAAAAGAGGTATGATTGCTTACGTAGATGTAGGATTTTCCTTTCTCAATATTTTCACGCCCTAGGATATCGTACCGGATAAACGTCAGTTGACTGAACACCCACGACCAGGCTTTCATAAAAAAGTAGGTGACCGAAACTGCGTGTTGACCAAAGAAGGCGGGTAAAATAATGCCTGGTAAAAACAAAATCATGAATACGGAAAATACCAGAAAGACCCAGATTTTATAGAGTGTTGAAAATAGGGTACGGATCAGCTTCACAGGTGTAAGAATTTGGTCGGTAAAAAATTCCCCGAAAGGTAGGGAAATGAGTTAGAAATGTGAGCGATAAAATGAGGAGTGGAAAATGTTGCACCTGTAAGGGTTTGTATCTTACAAACCCATTTGCTATCTCAATTTTCGGATTATATGGTTTTGGTTCACGTCTCGCGAACCAATGCAGACGGTTATCAAATTATTTATTCCCCCGAAGTCCTTCAAATTCTTTTCTCTTGCTTTCCATCCACTGATTCATAGAGTCGGGTGACTTCATCAGCTTTTGCATTTCTTTCATTGCCATAAGGTGTGGCTGGTCTCCTTTTTGAAACATCTCCATTCCATGTTTTTTACTTTGGGCGGCAATTTCGTCAAACGTATTTGCAATGAATTTTTGGTCGCACGCGCCACCAAGTTGTTTGCAGGTCATCGTTTTCATGGGCT
>JAEUUB010000115.1 GCA_016787745.1 Cyclobacteriaceae bacterium | reverse complement strand
GTGTAAAGATATAGAATTATGATAAAAAGGACGAATTCGCAACTTGTTTATCCTTTAAAAGGTAAGAATTACAGGTTTTTGCCGTTTAACCTAGTTTCTTAACCACTCCTGTGGATCGAGGGCATCGAAATTTTTTCGGATTTGAAATCTGAGTTCTGAAATTCCATCGCTGTTTGAAAGCACTTTTCCGATTTCCTGATTGGTACTTACTTGTTGACCTTTCTTAACACTGATTTCTTTTAATCCCGTGTAAACGGTAAAATATTCACCGTGACGTACAATAACGGTATTACCCATACCGGGGGTAAACGCAACCGCACTTACTTCGCCATTAAAAACAGACCGCACACCTTCTCCCTGCTTGGTTTGAATGTTTACTCCATCATTTTGAATAACAATCCCTTTTAGCACAGGGTGTTGTTGGCGACCAAATTTCTGAGAAACAAATCCCGAAACCGGCCAGGGAAACTTGTTTTTATTATCCTGAAAAGAGGCTGACAAGGCAATGGAAACATCGGAAGCATCCCGGCTATTCTTTTTGGTATCTCGTTCCCGTGCCTCACGGGCAGCGCGCTCTAATTCTTCTTTTATGATTTTGGCAATAAGCACGTCCAATTCGGCCACGGCTTTCTTTGTGGCTTCTAAATCTTTACGCAATTGCTTCTCTTGCTTTTCAAGACTATTTACCAGGCTTCGCTGTTTTTGTTTAAGTCCGGTTAGCTGCTTGTTCTCCTTGAGTTCATCATTTAAGAGATTATTTTTTTCACCGCGTTTCACTTCTGTCACCCGAACCTGTTCTTTTAAAATCAATTGAACTTTTTCGATGGCCACGGCTTGATCCTGTCGGGCTTTGCCATATTGTTCCATATACTTTAACCGCATTAACAGCTGATCAAAAGACTGCGCGGAAAAAAGGAACATCAACTTATCAATTTTGCCACTTGCCTTTTGTGCAGAGAACAACATAGCCGCATACTCTTCGCGTAATTTTTCTAAGTCGCGCGCGAGTGCATCAATAATCTGATTGTTTTCACTGATGTCGTAATCCAATAAAGAAATCTCTCCGCGAATGGATTTAATCAAGGATTCTTGTTGCGAAATCCGTTGATTAAGAGCAGACAATTCGCCTAACGAGTTTTTCTTTTGTACACCCGTTTCAGCCAGAATTTTTTCCGTCTCTTTTATTTTCTCAAGACTTTCCTGCTTTTCCCGTTGAAGCTGCGTTTTTGATTTTTGAGCTTGCGCAGAAAAAAAAAGAATAAAAAAGCACAATAAGACAATGAAAAATCTACCTGCGGTCATATCGTTTCGGAATATTGAAAGGGAATTTCAATTCCTTATCGCCCACTTCTACTTTATTGTATTCAAAAGTAATGGTGTTGTTAATTATACCTGCGGTGGTTTTATAGAAAATGCTTACCACTCCGTTATACGGATAGGTTTTTTCGTTGAGCGGTTGAAAATTTGAATACTGTAATTTTAAGGTATTGTT
>JAEUUB010000052.1 GCA_016787745.1 Cyclobacteriaceae bacterium | reverse complement strand
CAATGTATAAACGAGATCAAGCAACTTTTCAGTTACATTCCTCAAAATTGTGAGGAGGTTGCGCCCGCTTTGTCTTACACACCCGGCAACGAATCGCGTCCAGCGCTTAATGAAATAATTCCTTCAAATCCCAATCAGCCTTACGATATCCGGGATGTAATTCATGGCGTGGTGGATGAGTTGTCTTTTTTCGAGATTCATAAAAATTTTGCCGAGAACATCGTGGTAGGTTTTGCGCGGTTAGCCGGAAGAAGCATTGGAATTGTTGGCAACCAGCCGGCTTCCCTGGCTGGTGTTTTGGATATTGATGCGAGCGTTAAAGCCGCGCGCTTTGTGCGCTTTTGCGATTGTTTTAACATTCCATTACTAGTATTAGAAGATGTACCTGGATTTCTACCTGGCACGGATCAGGAATGGAATGCGATTATAACCAACGGAGCTAAGTTGCTATACGCATTTTCGGAAGCTACTGTACCACGCGTAACGGTAATTACCCGTAAAGCCTATGGCGGTGCGTATGATGTAATGAACTCCAAACACATTGGTGCCGATCTTAATTATGCCTGGCCCACGGCAGAGATTGCCGTGATGGGCGCAAAGGGAGCTGCCGAAATTATTTTTAAGAAGGAAATTTCTGAGGATGCAAATCCGGAAGCAAAACTTAATGAGAAAGTGGAGGAATACACGCGGAAGTTTGCCAATCCTTTCCGCGCTGCGCATAGAGGGTATATTGATGAGGTGATTTATCCGGATCAAACCCGCGAAAAATTAATTCGGGCTTTTAAGATGCTGGAAAACAAAGCCGCTAAACTTCCCCGGAAGAAACATGGAAATATTCCACTTTAACAAGGATAAGACATGACATTACAAGAAGCCCAACAAGAAGTTGATCAATGGATAAAATTGCATGGGGTTCGGTATTTCAATGAAATGACTAACCTGGCTATATTAACAGAAGAAGTGGGTGAAGTGGCACGCATCATGGCGAGGCGCTATGGCGAGCAGTCGGAGAAAGAATCAGACAAGGGCAAGGACATTGGTGACGAGATGGCGGATGTGCTTTGGGTTTTGATTTGCCTGGCGAATCAGACGGGTGTCGATCTCACACAAGCATTTAAAAATAATCTGAAGAAGAAAACTTTGCGAGACAAAGACCGTCATCATCAAAACCCTAAACTGAAATGAGAAAACTTGTTCCCGTTTTATTTCTGGTTGGCCTGATTTCCTGCAGCAAGCATCCTGTTGCCGATCAGGTTGTGCTTGGTAAAACATGGACCGGGGATAGCAATCACCCCTGGGCTGAAGCATTTGCGATAGTGGCTGATTCCATTGTAGCCGTAGGATCGTTGGAAGAAATTGAAAAATGGATTGGCGAGGATACAAAGAAAATTGAAACTGCTATCGGAAATCTAATTGTGCCCGGCTTCATTGATTGTCACACGCATTTTATGGAAGGAGGTTTTGCGCTGTCGTCAGTTCAATTACGAGATGCGAAAACGCCACAAGAATTTATAAATAGAATTAAAGTCTTCGCCCAGAGCCAACCTAAAGGACAATGGATAACTTCCGGAGATTGGGATCATGAAAACTGGGGTGGTGAACTTCCTACAAAAGAATGGATTGATTCGATAACCATTGATAATCCTGTTTGGATTAATCGATTGGATGGACATATGAGTTTGGCCAATTCGGCCGCGCTAAAAGCGGCAGGCATTACCGATCAAGTTAAAAATGTTGCCGGAGGTGCCATTATTCGCAATAAGGCTGGGAGAGTAACAGGAATATTTAAAGACAATGCGATGGTTTTAATTGATCGTGCGGTTCCTGCCTTACAGGATGATCAGAAAGATAAGGCACTTGCCCGGGCTATGGAATATGTAGCTGCGCGCGGAGTTACCTCTATTCATAATATGAGTGGCTTTATGGATGTTTTTGAAAGGGCAAGAGCTCAAGGCAAACTCATCACGCGCGTCTATGCTGGAATGATGCTAAGCGACTGGAGAATTTTAAATGACAAGGTTAGGCAAGGCGGAAGAGGTGATAAGTGGTTAAGAATTGGCGGACTAAAGGAATTTGTTGATGGGTCGTTAGGCTCCCACACGGCTGCATTCTTTAAACCCTTTTCGGATGTGCCAACTGATTCCGGGTTTTTCATTACAACCCTGGAGGATTTATATACGAGAATTAAATCGGCCGACAGCGCAGGGTTGCAGATAATGACCCATGCCATTGGCGATAAAGCCATCCACACACTTTTGGATATTTACAAAAGAGTGGAGGAGGAAAACGGAAGTCGCGACAGGCGATTTAGAATTGAGCACGCCCAACATATTGATCCTACTGATCTTAATCGATTTGCTGAACTTAATGTAATTCCAAGTATGCAACCCTATCATGCCATTGATGATGGCCGCTTTGCAGAACGATTAATTGGTGCCGAGCGCATTAAGACAACTTATGCTTTTGGCTCCCTGCTAAATGCGAAGGCAAAACTAGTTTTTGGCAGCGACTGGTTTGTAGCACCGCCAACCCCTCTGGAGGGAATTTATGCAGCCGTGACTCGCCAAACCCTGGACGATAAAAATCCGAATGGCTGGGTGCCTGAACAAAAAATTTCTGTTGAAGAGGCATTGAAGTCGTATACGATTCGGGCTGCGTACGCTTCTTTTGAGGAGACTAGTAAGGGCTCTATTGAAGCTGGTAAGTTAGCCGACTTTGTAATTCTTGAGGAGAACCTCTTTGAGATAAATGCTTCAGAGATCCGGAATGTAAAAGTACTTAGTACTACAGTAGGCGGAACGCAGGTGTTTTCAAACAACTAACAAACCAATTCGTTGTTCACTAATCGGGGTACCACCGTGTATTGATCGGGGGTAAGACAAAACTCAATGTCTTTTTCTATGTTTAGTCTGTTTAATCGCTTTACGTGACTGGATGTTTTCAAAAACCCAACCATATCATCCTTCGCCAAATTATACAGATGTTGAGCCACCAACGGAGCATCACAATCCTGTTCGATATGATTTTTTAGTTTCTCAACCAAAGCTCCGGCAAAGAGTGAATCCTCCAGATTTACTTTTCCTTTCCAACCGGCACAAACCACCAATATGTTATTAGGACTAAAAAGTAAATGCTTGGTAACGGAACTTAAATTGAGGAAACTGCCAATAATAATTTCGCGTGCTTGCTTGGATTTTTCAATAGCCTGCGTTCCATTGGTTGTTGTAAAGGCAATTTTTTTTCCTTTCACCTCAGTACCCATATATTCAAACGGGGAATTGCCCTTGTCAAATCCGAGAACTTTTTTTCCATCGCGTTCGCCCGAAGTAATGTATCCGCGCAAACGCATTTGGCTGCATTCTTCCTGATTAGCGAAGGGTACTATTCGCTCGGCTCCATGCGCAAAGGCAGTTACCATACAGGAGGTGGCACGCAAAATATCAACTACAACAACCGTTTTGTCATTTAATGAGTACAAGTGAAGCAGTTCCGGAGTAAGACAAACGTCAATGGTTTTCATTTGAATAAACTTTGAGAGGAGATTTATAGTAACGGTAGCTTACTGACTATTGCTTTGAGTGAACGCCCGCGAACATCAACAAAAATTTCGGAGCCTGGCGATGAAAAATCTTTTGTTACATACCCTAACCCAATGCCAACACCCAGCATGGGAGATTGTGAACCAGAAGTAACTTTGCCAATTGTATTACCCGCACCGTCCTTTAAAAGGTAATCATGGCGTGGAATACCTTTATCAATCATTTTAAAACCAACCAATTTTTTTGTTACACCTTCTTCTTTCTGCTTTTTTAAATTCACAGAGTTGGTAAATTCCTTTGTGAACTTGGTAATCCAGCCCAATCCTGCCTCTAAGGGCGAAGTTGTATCGTCTATGTCGTTGCCATATAAACAAAAACCCATTTCCAGTCTTAAGGTATCCCGGGCGCCTAATCCAATGGGTTTTATATTTTCATTTTTTCCGGCTTCAAAAATATCATTCCACACTTTTTCCGCATGTTGGTTATCAACATAGATTTCGAAGCCACCGGCCCCGGTATAGCCCGTATTGCTCATAATCACATCTGCTATTCCGGCAAATTCATCTATTGCGAAGTGATAATAGGTAATGGCATTTAAATCAACTTTGGTGAGTTTCTGTAAAACCTCTTTAGCTTTAGGCCCCTGCACGGCAAACAGGCATTTACTGTCTGAAATATTTTTAAGCGTAGCGCCTTTTGTATTGTATTTTGTAAACCAGTTGAAATCTTTTTCGATGTTCGAAGCATTGACTACGATAAAATAATCATTATCCCGGATCTTGTATACAATCAGATCATCTACAATGCCTCCGGTTTCGTTAGGTAAGCAGGTGTATTGCGCCTGGCCATCCACCAACTTGGAGGCATCGTTGCTGGTAATGCGTTGAATGAGATCAAGCGCATGGGGGCCTTCCAATTTAAATTCGCCCATGTGCGAAACATCAAAGACCCCAACACCCTTGCGAACCGCCATGTGTTCTTCAATGTCGGACGAATACCGAACCGGCATCAGAAAACCCCCAAAGGGTACAATCTTGCCACCCAGTTTAACATGTAGATCGTGTAGAGGTATTTTTTTGTCCATGCCTATCAAATTTTAGAGGTAAAAGTAAACATTGCTTCGGATAATTTCATGCTATCCCTCTATGTCAAAGAAGTCTGGATTTTCTTTGATGTATTGATTGAAATAGCGGGCGGGTAGCAGCGTTCTTAATCTATCCAGACTTTCATTGGCTTCATCATCAAAGCCAATCAGGGCAGCTTCTTTAATATATGCTTTCAAAAGTTTTATTGAATTGGGGCGCGCGAGTAATCCTGATACTATTATAGAATACGATTTAATCCGATCGGTAGTATCGGATGAAAAATAGTGGGCCGAGGAAACAAGTCCCTCGGTAAAGTGTATGTTAGCCGTACTCAAATAGTCAAATCCACTTTGCGCGTTAGCGCGCCCTGTGTATTCATCTTGTAGTGTCTTCAGATAAATCAATTCATTGGGAAAGGAGTGGTTGAGAGATTGAATTTTATCGAGGTCTTGTTGTAGAAACAATTCCGTATCGGTTTCGGCAAGGAGCATGAGGTTGAGAATGAGAATCTGATCGTACAAACGCTTATCTGTTAACGTAAGCCCTTTTGCGTGTTCAAGAATTTTTATAGCCGTTGCCGGGTTATCTTGTGCGTGCCACTTTTTACTAAAATCAAGAATAGCACGGGCTTTCAATTCTTCGTGTTGGATGGAGTGGGCTACCTCCCAGAAGGAAAGTGTGTCGAGCCAGTTTATCTTATAGTGAGCGTACCAATACTTGTCTTCATCGATCATACTCTTAGCCTGGCTGGGTACTGTGGTTAGTATCCTGCGCATATATTTTGCGATTTCAGCATCGGCCTCATCGGTTGTCCTGGCTAAGCTATCCCATAAGGGTAATGCCAACAACAGGCTATCGGATTCAGTTTGAGCCATGGCTTCATAAAGCAAGGCTTTGGGGTGCCTCTTATCTTTTGCTATTTCAAAGTAGTTGGCTGCGATCTGCGGATTATTTTGATCAAGTGACCACATGCCCAATAAAGCGAAATACTTACCACGCCCCGTGTTATAGGCAACTTCGCGTGTAAGATCGAAAGCCCGCCTGACCATACCCTGGGCATAATATGCTTGTGAAGCGGCTACCAGAATTGATTCTTTAAAATAATCGTTCGAAGGCTTGCGGGCCAGGTCCACTGCCCGGGCAAGATGAATAGTGTCTACATCCTGCAATTGATTAATAAAATAATTGCAAATGAAGGTGGCTTGCGTAACGGTGATCACCGTGTCTTTAGGGTAAATAAAATCTATATCGATGGGTAGATTTTGAAGATTAGCAAGAGCCAGTGTGTTGGCTTTTGGGCCTTGCTTTTGAGAACCGATAAGTTGAAGCAACGAATCAGCCGGGTACGTAAGTTTAAATTTGGCACTTGTGGCCAGCAAATTTGTTTCTGCTATTTCTTTGGTTACTCGGGATTTCCGGGCTTCCTGGAAAGAAAGCAGAGCCGAATCAGGCATTTTCAATTTTGAAAACACGAGGCCTAGCGCATTGTGAATGATCCCACTGGTAGGAAATTGTTCTTTCGCTTGCTTTAATATCATTAGCGCCTGTAGCGGATTGCCTGTGCTTAGATAGGATTCGCTTAAATTCAAGTATGCAAATTCTGTGGGATTGCCACTGCTTGCCTCCGCGAGTTCCAGTCTTTCTTTTTGAAGTTGCAACCTGGCACTCTGTATAGAAGCGAGGGCGTAGTGTGCATGATGATTTTGGTTTCTGTAAAAGATTGATTTATTATAAAAGCCTTCTGCAAGATCAGCTTCATTTTGCGCATAATATACATCGCCATGGCCATTGTAATTACCTGCATAGATTTGATTGAGAGCCGTTTTCCAACTGGTATCAAAAACTAGAAAAGCAAAACATGTAATGAGGCCCATCATTCGAAAGGTAAAATAGGGCATGGTGGTCGGCTTATACAGCACCTTGTGTACCTGTAGGTTTTTCGAAAGCATCGATCCGAAATTAGAAAGGATATACAGCAGAAAGATGATGCCATATCCCAAATGGCTGTACATAATTATATCTTTAAAAAGTCCAATAACTACATCATTAGCGGTAGCCACCAGGTAGCCCACTGTGCTGAAAGACAGAAAAGCTAATGAAAGAAATAAAAAAATGCCGAATGGATCGGCCGGAAGAATGGACTCATATTGTGCTTCCCGTTGGCGGAAGCCCCAGATACCCAGCATGGAAGAAAGGGTAAAGAGAAAAAAGAAGTCGATAATCCAGATGTCGATGTCGAGATAACCAATGTTAATTCCATAGGCAAGCAACAGGTTGAGCAGATAGAATCCTGTGAGCACTAAAAAATGTTGCAAACTTTTTGTTTGACGAGTACTTTGTGTAAGCATGCTGATGAATGCTGCCGGAATTTCAGGACCAATCATTAAAATAAAAACAAGCGAGAGAATAAAGCCAGCAGTATATCCATTTGCTGAAATATGCAAGAGCGGGTTTTGAACCTGACTAAACCCAATCATTCCAGCTCCCAAAATCAAAAAGAGAAATGTGAAAGACAGTAACCTGATTAGAAAAGAAGTTTGATTTCGAAAGGCTTGAAAATAATAGGCGAGAGCTAAAACAAAAATCAATATTGCGGCAGCCGGAAGTTTATTGGTTAAGCCAAATACTTCCAGTGTTTCAAGTTGTAAACTGATAATGAATAACGAAAAGGTTCCTACTCCGATTAGAAACCAAAACCGATTGAGTGTGGTAATGAGGGTGAGGGATACTAAACTGAAAATGAGTATGGCGATGAGAAAAATGTAGGAAGCCGGTAGGTTAGGTTGAAGTCCACTACCCAGTTGAGCTTCATAGATCATGAAGTTATCGGCATGAATGGGAAGGCTATGCAAGCCAACCTGAATAAAGCGAACCGGGATTTCTTCCTGTTGAAGTTCCTGATAATGTTGCCAGGTAATAACTGGTGCCGGAGAAAGGAGATGAGAGTACCAGAAAAATCCAATAGCCAGTACGAGCAATAAGCTCAATACCCAAAAGAAATATTGGTAAGGTTTATGCCATGATCTCCAAAACCAAAGGGTGTGCATACATCTTTCAATTTGAGCACCGCAAGTTTACCCTTAAAATAACGATTAGCAAAGGACGCGGAGGTGGTAATTATTCCAACACCTTGGGAACACGGAAATAATCTGCATCCTTTTGTGGAGCACTTTTTAACGCGAGGTCATGATCAAGGTGGGGACGAACAATATCTTCGCGCAGTGCGTTAACTTCATGGCTCATGGTGGTAAGTGGTTCTACTCCCTCGGTGTCCACTTCATTTAATTTTTCAACGAAGGAAAGGATGTTATTCATATCCTGGATCATCTTATCAGTATCCTGCTCATTAAACTCAAGTCGAGCCAGGTGCGAAATTTTATTCAATGTGTCTTTATCAATCTTCACGGCTATTCAATTCGTTGGTAATTATTTCAAATACTTTGCTTTTTAATTCTTCGACCTGATCCAATGTATACCCTTTTGTTTCTATGGGCTCGTGAAAAATTGCATGAATTAGTCCCCTTTGTAAACGCAGGGGTTGTTGGTCGGGCAAAATTATCCAATTGTTGGGTAAGGAAACAGGTACGATCGGGATTTGTTTTTCAATGGCTGTCCGAAATGCACCATCTTTAAAAGGTGCCATTTTGGGTGGATTTTTAGATAAGATTCCACCTTCCGGAAAAATCACCAGACTTTTTCCTTCATCGATAGCCTGAAGTGATTTTAAAATTGTTTGCATCCTGCTTTTTAATTTCGACCGATCAACCGTGATGTGCAGTTTTCGATACATGAATCCGAACAACGGAATTTTCTCCATGTCGTTTTTTCCAACAAAGATGGCATTGATTGGGTTGAGACCTAAGGCGGCAATATCCAGATAAGAAAAATGATTGGGACAAAAAATGTATTGCCGTTTTGGATCGAGCCGGCCGCGACACTCCACTTTATAAGGAAGAAACAGAATAGGGAACAGCAAGTAACCCCACCAACGGTTAATAACACCCACCAATTTAAATTGACTGGGAAAAAGTATCGGGATCAGGAAGAACGGGAAAAGCAGAATAAAAATTAGTGTAAAAAGCACAAAGCCGTAATACGTATGGAGTGCTCTTACCAGTTTCATTAATGAAATTAATTTTTTCAAGATAATAAAAAGTCCTCTCTCGATCCGATCAAAAGAGGACTTTGAAATCAGGAATAGAAATCTATTGTCTATTGATACCGTCTAATTTTGGAATGGTAATAATTTCTTTTTGTCGGCCATCAATGTAACGGAAACCGGTTTCGTCAAAGTAACCATCTTCTTCCAATTGTATTCGGATGTCTTTTTTCCACTCGGGAATATTAACTGTGCAGTTCAATTCAATAGAGTAGGCCGTTTTGTAATGCATAGGATAATCACCTGTAAAAGGTACTCCGCCCTGCATATCCCACATACCCACCGTAGTTCCGGCCGCGTGTCCGTGAAAACCTATCGGGTGGGTGTAAATGGATGGCGTAATTCCTTCGGCTATAGCCTGTTCGCGTGTAGCTTTTAAAATTTCATTTCCGGTGCGACCCAGCTTATAATTATTTGTTAACAGGTCCTGTAATCGGTTTCCTTTTGCAAAAGCATTTTTCAGGTAAACCGGAACTTCGGTTTCGCCAGCTTTAAGCAAATAAGCATGCTGTTGGGTGTCGGTGTTCAATCGGAGATAGGTAATTCCAAAATCGACATGCAGAAAATCGCCTGGCTGAATCACGAGGGGTTGGGGCCGCTTGGCCATAATAGCATCGGCTTCGTTTCTTTGAATGGAAACGGAAGGATGAAACCAGGTATCCAACTTTAATTCTTTAATTCTTTCGCGATACCACCATACCACATCTTCGGTGGTGGTTACACCGGGTTGAATTACTTTATCCGAAAAACCTTCCTGAATAATGTCATGGGCGATGCGGCATATTTGCTGATAGATTGCCATCTCTTTTTCAGTACGTGTTTCTAACCAGCTTACAGC
>JAEUUB010000955.1 GCA_016787745.1 Cyclobacteriaceae bacterium | reverse complement strand
GGGGTGTTACACAAACCGGACAGCCAGGCCCATGCACCATCGTTATCTTCTTTGGTAGCATTTCTATAATCCCGTTCTTCACAAGACTATGTGTTTGTCCGCCACAAATTTCCATTATTGTCCATGGCTTTTTTGTAATTGCCCTAATCTCATGGATGAGGCTCTCTACAACAGCGGCATCGCGAAATTCAGAAAGATACTTCATCGTGTTCCTCTTTTATGAAACCAGACTATTGAAAATAGAATCCCTATAATAAATAATGGTATGGAAATAAGAAGGATCCACCAAAAATGACTTTGGGCATAAAATGCATAGGTTATTGCCAATACGATAAAAGTTAAGCCTCCTATCCATTCTCTATTCCAAGAGAAAACCAGGATTAGTACAATTATCAAAGAGGGAGTTAAGTGAATCAGAAAAGCTCTCATAACATCCATGGTATTTCCCTCTTCCGTAAATGCATCGATGGCAAAAAGACCTACAAAGCCAGCAAACCCAATGGTTAGCAGGCGGGGTGTCCAAACTAAAAATGGATTAACATTTGTGTTCATATAGCTCCGGTTACCGAATTACCAATATCCAGATCGTTGAGTTCTCCCATCTGTTTTATGTAGGAAAATGTTTTCTTAGCCTCTTCTTCATCAACCACACTTATGGCTACGCCAACGTGCACTAAAACATAATCTCCTACGTTGGCCTCGGGCACCATAGAAAGATTTACATCTTTCATGATTCCACCAAACGAAACCCTACCAAACCGAAAGGTTTCATCCAATTGGCCGGTAATGGCTGTAAGCTTTCCAGGAATGGCAAGACACATATTCTAATTTAAATTCATAGACAACAAATCCGCACTCTTCTTCGTCCTTCGATTGAAGGCAACAAATGCCAATTGACCAACGGCAATATTTTCATCGTTGGGCGAAAGCTCTCGGTGGCTCAATATATTGTAATGACTCCGCACTTTTTCATGAATAAGATCAACCAGCAGTGTATTTTGAAAAACACCGCCACTCAAAGCTATCTGGCCTACGGAATGCCTATTCGCTACTTCCAAAATCACCTCAGCGAGATAGTAATGAAACTTAAATGCTATTTCTTTAGCTTCTATATCTCTATTGATGTCCAAGACTATTTGTTCCATAAGGGCGATGGTATCAATATTATTTTCATGCCAGGTTACAGTATAACGTTCATTACAATAAGTATTCGCAGCCATTGTTTCCAATAACAAGCATGCTTCGCCCTCAAATGAATTATAATTACATACTCTTAACAAAGCGGCTACGGCATCAAATAGTCTTCCTACGCTGGAGGTAAAATGGGTGGGCTTGCTTTGAATTAGTTTCATATAAAACAACCACTCTTTTTCGCTGAAATGGTCTTTCAGTTTGGTAACATCCAAAATGTCTTTACAAAGATAGAGTGCGGCCAGCCGGGGTTGTAACGCCATCAAGTCTCCTTGCCATGCAGGAAAATATCTGAAGTGTGTAAGACGCTCAAGACCGTCCTCATCCAATAAAAAAAATTCGCCCCCCCAAATTTGTTTGTCCTCGCCATAACCGGTGCCATCCCAAACAACGCAAAGCGTGGGCTTAGAATTTTTCAATTTTTCATTTTCGAGCATTACTGCACAGGCATGAGCTTTATGATGTTGAACCTGCACCACAGGTATGTGCCATTGTTTTGCCAACTGTTTTCCAAGCCGCGATGAAAAATAGTTTGGATGGGCATCTACAACAACACGTTGGGGGCGAGCACGAAGCAACATCAGCAGATGATGTAGGGTGGCGCGAAAACCTTCCTGACTTTCATAACTTTCAAGATTCCCTAAATACTGACTGGTGTAAACGCGTCCATTAATTTGCAAGGCAAAGGAACTCTTCATGTCGGCACCCATTGCCAACACGCATTCTGAACTTGAAGAAAAACCTGGGTTTATAAAGTTGGGTGCAAAGCCTCGTGATCTTCGCATTACAATTCGTTGGTTTGATTGTGTGAATCGAACCACACTGTCATCCTGGGCGACCTGAATTTTTCGCGCATTCGTAAGAAACACATCTGCAATCTCTTTTAAGTTGTTGAAAGCATTCTCGTCTTTAAACAAAATCGGAGAACCACTCGCATTTCCACTGGTAGCAATTAAAGGCTTACCCATTGCCTTAAGAAGTATCTCAAATAAAGCCGTGTATGGGAGCATCGCTCCAATTCGATCAAGTCCTGGGGCAATTTCAGTAAGACAAATTCCTGATCTAGGGTTTCTTCTTGCTTTCGTTAAAACAATTGGACTTTGAATATTCTTTATCGCTTCTTCCTCTTTTTCCGTTAATTCAGCATCGTATCTGAGCATTTCCAGATCCGGATACATTACGGCAAATGGTTTGGTTGGCCGGTGCTTGCGTTCACGTAGTTTTATTACTGCGTATTCATTGGTGGCATCGGCCATTAGTAAATATCCTCCTATTCCCTTCACCGCGGCAATCTTACCAGCCTCTAGTTTTCTTACTAACTCAATGAGGGCTTCATCCCATGTAGATGCAATCTCTATGTTTTGATTATCTAATAATCGAACCGGAATCGTGCAATGCGGACAAGAGTTTGTTTGTGAAAAGTGTCTGCGATTGTAAGGATTATCATACTCACGCTGACACGCTTCGCACATTTTGAATTCTTCCATGGTAGTGAAGGGCCTATCATATGGCAGTGCCATTATAATAGAATATCGGGGGCCACAATGCGTGCAGGTGGTAAAGGGATACTTGTACCGCTTGTTATCTGGATTCGCAATTTCAGCGCGGCAATGGTCACACAATCCTAAATCGGGTGTTATTAAAAGAGTAGGTGATCCTGTTGGATCACTCTCCACAATTCGAAAATCGATTGCGTTTCTCTCAGCAACTTCTTCGAAATGAAAGTGGGTAATATTTGCCTCCCCCGGAGCATCATCGGTAAGCAGATATATAAACATTTCAATTTGCTCCGGAGAGCCACCCGCTTCAATCCGAACCCCATCCACCCCATTACACACCCACCCTTTAATATTCAACCACGTAGCTAATTTGTAAACAAACGGTCGAAAGCCGACACCTTGTACCATCCCTTCAATATGAATATGAACCCATTTCATGCCGGTTGAAGAAGCTGGTGTTTTTGTTTTTTCAACCAGGTGTACCAATCAGAAAGACCCTTGCCTGTGGTACAGGAGAGTTCAATAAATTCTATTGACGGATTCACTTGCCGGCCATATCCCTTTAAAGCTTCGAGATCAAATTTCAAATAGGGTAGTAAATCTATTTTATTAATGATGCATAAGTGACTGCTTTGAAACATGTCAGGGTATTTCAGTGGTTTGTCTTCCCCTTCTGTTACGCTGATAACCACAACCCGCTTTTGTTCTCCCAGATCAAACATGGCCGGGCAAACCAGATTCCCAATATTTTCAATAAAGAGAATGCTTTCGTCCTTTGGACTTAGTTGTTTAATCGCATCTAAAATCATTTGAGAGTCAAGATGGCATCCTTTACCCGTGTTGATCTGAACTACCGGTGCACCGGAGGAGGCAATTCGATCAGCATCATGAGAAGTTTGTTGATCGCCTTCTATAACAAAGAAACTTTCATCCCCTCGTAAGCCGTTAAGGGTTCGTTCCAGTAGGGCGGTTTTACCTGAGCCCGGTGAACTTACCAGGTTGATTGCAAGAATTTCTTTAGCAAGAAAATACCCCCGGTTACGTTCGGCCAACAAATTGTTCTTTAACAAAATGTCTTGCTCCAGATCAATTTGTT
>JAEUUB010000954.1 GCA_016787745.1 Cyclobacteriaceae bacterium | reverse complement strand
GGGGTGTTACACAAACCGGACAGCCAGGCCCATGCACCATCGTTATCTTCTTTGGTAGCATTTCTATAATCCCGTTCTTCACAAGACTATGTGTTTGTCCGCCACAAATTTCCATTATTGTCCATGGCTTTTTTGTAATTGTCCTAATCTCATGAATGAGGCTCTCTACAACAGCAGCATCGCGAAATTCAGAAAGATACTTCATTGTATTCCTTTTTTTTGAAACCAGACTATTGAAAATAGAATCCCTATAATAAATAATGGTATGGAAATAAGAAGGATCCACCAAAAATGACTTTGGGCATAAAATGTATAGGTTATTGCCAATACGATAAAAGTTAAGCCTCCTATCCATTCTCTATTCCAAGAGAAAACCAGAATTAGTACAATTATCAAAGAGGGAGTTAAGTGTATCAGAAATACTCTCATAACATCCATTGTATTTCCCTCTTCGGTAAATGCATCGATGGCAAAAAGACCTACAAATCCAGCAAACGCAATGGTTAGTAGGCGGGGTGTCCAAACTAAAAATGGATTAACATCCGTTTTCATATAGCTCAGGTTACCGAATTACCACTATCCAGATCGTTGAGTTCTCCTATCTGTTTTATATAGGAAAATGTTTTCTTAGCCTCTTCTTCATCAACCACACATATGGCTACGCCAACGTGCACTAAAACATAATCTCCTACGTTGGCCTCGGGCACCATAGAAAGATTTACATCTTTCATGATTCCTCCAAACGAAACCCTACCAAACCGAAAGGTTTCATCCAATTGGCCGGTAATGGCTGTAAGCTTTCCAGGAATGGCAAGACACATATATTCTAATTCAAATTCATAGACAACAAATCCGCACTCTTCTTCGTCCTTCGATTGAAAGCAACAAATGCCAATTGACCAACGGCAATATTTTCATCGTTGGGCGAAAGCTCACGGTGCTTCAATATATTGTATTGACTCCGCACTTTTTCATGAATAAGATCAACCAGCAGTGCATTTTGAAAAACACCGCCACTCAAAGCTATCTGGCCTACGGAATGCCTATTCGCTACTTCCAAAATCACATCAGCGAGATAGTAATGAAACTTAAATGCTATTTCTTTAGCTTCTATATCTCTATTGATGTCTAAGACTATTTGTTCCATAAGGGCGATGGTATCAATATTATTTTCATGCCAGGTTACAGTATAACGTTCATTACAATAAGTATTCGCAGCCATTGTTTCCAATAACAAGGATGCTTCGCCCTCAAATGAATTATAATTACATACTCTTAACAAAGCGGCTACGGCATCAAATAGTCTTCCTACGCTGGAGGTAAAATGGGTGGGCCGGCTTTGAATTAGTTTCCTGTAAAACAACCACTCTTTTTCACTGAAATGGTCTTTCAGTTTGGTAAGGCTCAAAATGTCTTTACAAAGATAGAGTGCGGCCAGCCGGGGTTGTAGCGCCATCAGGTCTCCTTGCCACGCAGGAAAATATCTGAAGTGTGTAAGACGCTCAAGACCATCCTCATCCAATAAAAAAAATTCGCCTCCCCAAATTTGTTTGTCCTCGCCATAACCGGTGCCATCCCAAACAACACAAAGCGTGGGCTTAGAATTTTTCAATTTTTCATTTTCGACCATTACTGCACAGGCATGAGCTTTATGATGTTGAACCTGCACTACAGGTATGTGCCATTGTTTTGCCACCTGTTTTCCAAGCAGCGATGAAAAATAGTTTGGGTGGGCATCTACAACAACACGTTGGGGGTGAGCACGAAGCAACATCAGCAGATGATGTAGGGTCGCGCGAAAACTTTCCTGACTTTCATAACTTTCAAGATTTCCTAAATACTGACTGGTGTAAACGCGTCCATTAATTTGCAAGGCAAAGGAACTCTTCATGTCGGCACCCATTGCCAACACGCATTCTGAACTTGAAGAAAAACCTGGGTTTATAAAGTTAGGTGCAAAGCCTCGTGATCTTCGCATTACAATTCGTTGGTTTGATTGTGTGAATCGAACCACACTATCATCCTGGGCAACCTGAATTTTTCGCGCATTCGTAAGAAACACATCTGCAATCTCTTTTAAGTTGTTGAAAGCATTCTCGTCTTTAAACAAAATCGGAGAACCACTCGCATTTCCGCTGGTAGCAATTAAAGGCTTACCCATTGCCTTAAGAAGTATCTCAAATAAAGCCGTGTAGGGGAGCATCGCTCCAATCCGCTCAAGTCCTGGGGCAATTTCAGTAAGACAAATTCCTGATCTAGGGTTTCTTCTTGCTTTCGTTAAAACAATTGGACTTTGATTATTCTTTATCGCTTCTTCCTCTTTTTCCGTTAATTCAGCATCGGATCTGAGCATTTCCAGATCCGGATACATTACGGCAAATGGTTTGGTTGGCCGGTGTTTGCGTTCGCGTAGTTTTATTATTGCGGATTCATTGGTGGCATCGGCCATTAGTAAATATCCCCCTATTCCTTTCACCGCGGCAATCTTACCAGCTTCTAGTTTTCTCACTAACTCAATAAGAGCTTCATCCCATGTAGAGGCAATCTCTATGTTTTGATTATCTAATAATCGAACCGGAATCGTGCAATGCGGACAAGAGTTTGTTTGTGAAAAGTGTCTTCGATTGTAAGGATTATCATACTCACGCTGACACGCTTCGCACATTTTGAATTCTTCCATGGTAGTGAAGGGCCTATCATATGGCAGTGCCGTTATGATGGAATATCGGGGGCCACAATGCGTGCAGGTGGTAAAGGGATACTTGTACCGCTTCTTATCTGGATTCGAAATTTCAGAGCGGCAATGTTCACACAATCCTAAATCGGGTGTTATTAAAAGAGTAGGTGATCCGGTCGGATCACTCTCCACAATTCGAAAATCGATTGCGTTTCTCTCAGCAACTTCTTCGAAATGAAAGTGGGTAATGTTTGCCTCCCCCGGAGCATCATCGGTAAGCAGATATATAAACATTTCAATTTGCTCCGGAGAGCCACCCGCTTCAATCCGAACCCCATCCACCCCATTACACACCCAACCTTTAATATTTAACCACGTAGCTAATTTGTAAACAAACGGTCGAAAGCCGACACCTTGTACCATCCCTTCAATATGAATATGAACCCATTTCATGCCGGTTGAAGTAGCTGGTGTTTTTGTTTTTGTTTTTGTTTTTGCAACCAGGAGTACCAATCAGGAAGACCCTTGCCTGTGGTACAGGAGAGTTCAATAAATTCTATTGACGGATTCACTTGCCGGCCATACCCCTTTAAAGCTTCGAGATCAAATTTCAAATAGGGTAGTAAATCTATTTTATTAATGATGCACAAGTGACTGCTTTGAAACATGTCAGGGTATTTCAGTGGTTTGTCTTCCCCTTCCGTTACGCTGATAACCACAACCCGCTTTTGTTCTCCCAGGTCAAACATGGCCGGGCAAACCAGATTCCCAATATTTTCAATAAAGAGAATGCTTTCATCCTTTGGACTCAGTTGTTTAATTGCATCCAAAATCATTTGAGAGTCAAGATGGCATCCTTTACCCGTGTTGATCTGAACTACCGGTGCACCGGAGGAGGCAATTCGATCCGCATCATGAGAAGTTTGTTGATCTCCTTCTATAACAAAGAAACTTTCATTCCCTCGTAAGCCGTTAAGGGTTTGTTCCAGTAGGGCGGTTTTACCTGAGCCCGGTGAACTTACCAGGTTGATTGCAAGAATTTCTTTAGCAAGAAAATACCCCCGGTTACGTTCGGCCAACAAATTGTTCTTTAACAAAATGTCTTGCTCCAGATCAATTTGTT
>JAEUUB010000912.1 GCA_016787745.1 Cyclobacteriaceae bacterium | reverse complement strand
CCGCGCTCGATGGCATTAGCTGTTTGTGCCTCTATAGGATAGCCTGATGCTAATTCCATAGCCGGAGCCAAAACTTCTTTCAAGCTCATCGTACCGTATTCCGCAAGCATAGTCATTAAACCACCCGGAGTACCAGGCGTAACAGCTGCAAGCGGCCCAAACTCAGGCGGATATTTCATTCCCTTATTTTTAAAGAAATCAGCTGTGGCACCCGTTGGCGCAACACCAAGAGCGTTTATGGCAATCACCTTTTTAGTTTTGGGATTGTAGATAAGGGCCTGAGTTTCTCCGCCCCAACTTAGCACATCCCACATGGTGCAGGTAGCAGCCAGCATGGCGCAAGAGGCATCAATCGCATTTCCTCCTTTTGTAAAAATCATGGCGCCAGCGGTGGCCGCCAGGGGCTTACCGGTAATGGCCATCCAGTGTTTTCCATGCAATGGAGGCTTTTGTGTGGTTACTGGAAAATTATTAAAGGATTGACCTGTGGCCAAAAAACTGGCTCCGGCTACAATCACACCAAGAAGAAGTTGTTTTATTTTCATTGTATTTTCAATTAGCTTTCACATACTAAAAGCTAAAATACAGAATTAAAAACTTGACCTCATCTATTAAAACGCCTGAAGGATGAATGGCTACATCAACGGAAAAAATATGAATTCAGAGTTAATCCAAACCTTTTATTCAGCGTTTCAAAAACGGGATTGGCAAACCATGAACACCTGCTATCACCCCGAGGCAACATTCTATGATCCCGCTTTTCGAAAGCTTAATACAGAGGACACCAAAGCCATGTGGCACATGCTGTGTGTTAATGCTAAAGATTTTGAATTGCACTTTTCAGATATTGAAGAGACTCGTGATGGAGGTTCATGCCACTGGGAGGCGTCCTATACATTCTCCAAAACGGGTCGCAGGGTAAATAACCGGATACGGGCCAGGTTTACCTTTAAAGAGGGCCTGATTTTTACCCATAAAGACGAATTTGACCTTTGGAAATGGAGTCGGATGGCCTTGGGATTATCCGGACTTTTGCTCGGCTGGACTTCTTTCTTAAAGAGCAAAATCAATCAAAATGCCCTAAAAAGCCTTAAAAAATTCAAGCAAGAAAGTTCCTATAAGGAATGAACGGCTCAATAAGGTTAAAAACTTGGTTTACAGGCTCATTTTGAGGATAATTGAAAAAAACTATTACCTTTGGTTTGTTAATCAGATAATTCCCACCTAAGTACTCCACCAAATCGAGATTATTTACTGGCAGGCCTTATTGAGTTAGCAAGAACATTTTTAACTTAATTTCAATAACAAAAATGAACATTTATGTAGCCAACATTCCCTGGAAGGCATCCGAGGAACAATTAAAGCAGTTATTTGCCGAGTACGGTGAAGTGAGCTCTGCAAAAATTATCATGGACAAAGTTACCCAACGTAGCCGTGGTTTTGGATTTATTGAAATGGCAGACGACACCGCAGGTCGTAACGCCATTAATGAATTAAATGGATTTGATTTCATGGGAAAAAACTTGGTTGTTAACGAAGCACGTCCGCGCGAAGAAGGTAGTGGCGGTGGCCGTGGTGGCAACCGAGGTGGTGGCGGTGGCTTCCGCAGAGGAGATTTCAACAAAGATTATTAATCGGCTTGAAATAAAAGATTTACATGCCCTTGCCTTTTGGTGAGGGCATTTTTGTTTAGGGTTAAGGATTCTGTTCCTTAAAATCCATCGTCCTCCTCTTCTTTCTTAGCCGGGTCAACTTTCTTAGTGGAATCCTTTTTTTCAACTTTTGTCTTCTTGTTAAACAATCCACCCAACCCTTTCTTTTTAGGTTTTGACTGGGCTGTATCCGAAACTATCGGGTCCTGTGATTCGATCGCTGTAGAGTCTTTCTTGTCCTTTTTCTTGAATATCTTACTAAAGAAACCACCTTTAGCTTTTTTTGCTGTTTTCTTATTGGCAGCTTTTGTTTGCCCTTCCTCCATCATGGCGGCCCTTACGTCAGGAAGCACCAATACATCACGGAAGTACCACATGTAACTATCCTGATCCATATTATACTTCTCTTTGGTTTTAGTGATCGCGTATTCCTTGTCCCCTTCTGTTTTACTCGTTCCCTCCGCTGTAAGTGTATCCGTAATACTGCGGGCTGCGCTGTCTAACTCACTTTGAATATCCAACGAATCTTTTTTAGGATAAACAGGTTTCATTTCTACCGTACGTAACGCTTTCAACGCTTTCTTATAGGTCTTTTCAGGAAGCAGCAGGTAACGATCTTTTTTCACTCTTCTAACATGCGGCAACGCGGGTCCCCGAAGTGCATCACTTTTTAACCACGAAGAGTCGCGGGGGGGCAGCGTGATTATATTGCTACTGGATGCAAGAACCTCCCTGGGTTGCGTTGTGCTTTCGTTGTAATAGACAAACTTCTCCCGTTGGGTTGGCTTATCATAAATAAAAGAACTTTGATAGGCAGGGCAAATCAGGCGCTGAGTACACGAACTGAGCGCTATGAGAAGAGTTACAATGTAGAGTAAAGCCCGGGTCATTCCATACGGATGATCACAATCAACAAAAATACTTAATTAACCTAAGTAATCCGAAAGATGAAAGAAATCAAAAAGCTCTGTAAATTACTGATTATCAGTCACAAACCATCTAATTCCAATCGTAATTTTTTGGGTAACGAACCAACAACCAATGAATACGAATCATCAATCCATTCTTTCACATGTCGATCAGAAACTCCTCCGGTCATCAAAATAGTGTTCCAGTGTTTCTTATTCATGTGATAACCTGGCAACACCGAAGAAAATTCTTCCCTGAGTTGAGTCGCCTTTTCGGGGTCACATTTCAGGTTTATGCTTTCGAAAGAATCTAAATCGGTAAGGGCAAACATTTTACCCATAACTTTAAAAACCAACGTATTCTCGTCAAACGGAAACTCTTCGGTTACCCCTTTTTTGTTGAGACAATAACTTCGAAAGGACTCAATGTTCAAATGAAACGTTTTAAGATAAGATATAGTATAGCGACCAGAAAAATGGCAATTGAAATCTTATTTATGCCATGCATCATCTTAATATTTATGTTCGTGGGTCTGTTCGGGTCCTTCTTCCGAAAAAAATAACCTCCCACCTCACCCAACGAGAAGAATTCTCTGAGGGACAATTTCTTTTTGTCTTCCGGTCCGGTTTTATTTTCCATTGCTCATCAATTTACGACTTGTGGCTCAATCCAATTTTTATCTTCGCGAATCAATTCAATCAAAGCATCCACCGCCTGGGGAGTGGGTACATTTTTCTTTACCACTTCCTTACCCCGATACAAGGTAATTCTTCCCGGGCCTGAGCCAACATACCCATAGTCCGCATCAGCCATTTCGCCTGGCCCATTCACAATGCAACCCATGATCCCAATCTTAATACCTTTTAAATGACTTGTGCGCGATCTGATCCTGGCGGTGGTTTCCTGTAAGTCGAAAAGGGTACGGCCGCAGGATGGGCACGAAATATACTCTGTTTTTGAAATTCTTGTTCGGGTAGCCTGCAAAATACCAAAAGCCGTTTCATTGATCATTTTATCAGAACCACAACGTTCAGCGGCAATAAAAACACCATCCCCCAATCCATCAATTAATAACCCACCCAGATCGGTGGCTGCGTAAAGCTGAAGTTGATCACCACTCAAATCTCCGTACGCTCTTCCTATAATTACCGGCACATCACACCGTGCATTCATCAACTCCACAAACAACCTGCGCTGCTCTGCAAGCCCATGTTCATTGTACGTATCAATCAATAACACTGCAGTTGAATCTTGTTTCAGTTTCTCCAAAAGGTCAGTAGTTAAATCTTTTAACTGTATATAAATAAAGTTTAACTGCAACGATTTCTCCACATCCTGCAGATACTCGGTAGGAGTAATAAAAGGATAACTTCGGGGTTGATTCTTTTGTTGTAGCCAGGTAGTGTAGTTATAAATTATTCCCAACGTTCCCGGAATTTCAAAGTCAATGATTTTATCACCCAAAAAAATGTAATCACACGCCATATCGGTTATATTCCATTTGTCCAATGGAACTGAGTACTGATATCCCAATGCAAAAAACGAGGCCGGTGTAATTTTGTCTTTGCCTGAAAAGTCGGCTACAACTCTTGGCACCTGGTGGCCACCCACATTCATTACTTCGTGGGTATGTCTTCGGGTATAACCAAAAGGATCGATTGGA
>JAEUUB010000900.1 GCA_016787745.1 Cyclobacteriaceae bacterium | reverse complement strand
TTTAATACTGTTTACGCAACGGCTGTGCCAAAGATTAAAAAGCAGTGTGGTAGTTATGCCAGTACTTTAATTGAGCCCAGTTTAGAACTTCCAGGCAATTCCATTATTCAGAGAATAGACAAAACCGCGAATGGGTATAATAGGTTTATTTTCATATTGAAATGTAAAGGAAGTAACAAACGAAATCTTATCTGTTACCTTCACATTAATTAAAAAAAGCAAAAACCGGCTACAATCTATGCGGTATTCAAAATGCGTACTCAATAACATAACAGCTTTATATAACCGCCTCTCCTATTTGTTTACATTCTATCCAATTCTATTTTGTATTTTCGGTTTCTATACTAAAATTTTATTTATGAAGAAGATTCTGGTAATCCTTATTTGGCTTCCTTTGGTGACTATGACTTTTGCGCAAGAAAAGCCAAAAGAAGATGTTAAAGCTATACCACAACCTGAAGTGGCCACTACACAACAAAGTGTAAAAATAAATGGTGTAACAATTCCCTTAATTGCAAAGGCCGGCACCCAGCTTTTGCGCGATGAGAACAACGAACCCATCGCTCTTTTTGGGTTTACAAGTTATACGAAAGAAGGTGCAACAAATCGACCCATTATTTTTTCTTACAATGGAGGTCCTGGATCATCTTCCTTCTGGCTTCACATGGGTGTAATGGGGCCAAAGCGTATTCTGGTAAATGATCCACAGTCAATGCCTGCAGCTCCTTATAAACTTGTTAACAACGATTACTCCTTACTTGACATTGCAGATCTGGTTATGATGGACCCTGTTGGTACCGGGCTTAGTATTCCAGTTGGAAAAGCCAAATTCGAAGATTTCTGGGGCGTAGACCAGGACATCCGTAGTATAAGTTTATTTATCCGCCAATTCCTGATTGATAACAATAGGATGAACTCGCCAAAATTTTTGTTGGGTGAGAGCTATGGCACTTTCCGCAATGCCGGAGTTATGAATAATTTACTCGATCAGGGCATTGCCCTGAATGGTGTTGTGATGGTATCGGCTGTCTTTGATTTGCGCACCTTAATTTTTCCCCCTGGCGATGATTTGTCCTATATAGTCCATTTCCCTACCTACGCTGCAACTGCCTGGTATCATAATAAGATCGCTAATAAACCTACAAGTGTTGATGCTTTTTTAAAGGAAGTGCGTACGTTCACCGAAAAAGAATATCAGCCTGCTTTATTTAAAGGCGATAAACTCACTGAAGAGGAGAAAAATGGAATTGCCACTAAGCTTGCTAGTTATTCGGGGCTTGCTAAAGAATATTGGATCCGAGCGGACTTACGGGTGCAAGCAGGAGAATTTTTCCAGGAATTGTTGCGTAACGAGGGAAACACCGTGGGTCGGCTCGACTCACGCTTCAAAGGGATAAATCAGGACCTGTTAAGTCAATTTGCTGATTACGATCCACAAAGCAGTGCAATCTCACCGGCATACATCGCTGGATTCCTCCACTATTTTCATAACGATCTTAAGGTTAATAAAAATCTCACCTATACCACCAGCGCGGGTGGGCGACAAGGATTTAAATGGGACTGGAAACATACCGGTAATCTTCGGTGGGGCACTCAGGCGGCCATCACCACAGCCATCGATATGGCCGAAGCTATGTCGAAAGACCCACACGTAAAAGTCCTCATCTTAAATGGAATTTATGATATTGCCACTGTATTCTATGGAGTAGAATACACGATTGATCACATGGGTTTACCCAAGCATATTAAAGACAATATCATTATGAAATATTACGAGGCCGGACATATGATGTACACCCATCAGCCTTCGTTGGAAAAATTCAAAAAAGATGTAAGTGATTTTATCCAGGTTACATTAACCCAAAAAAGTCAATAGACTTTTTTGCGCTACGCGCTGACGATTGAAAATGAATGTGTTACGAGGATGTAATAAAGTACGCTTTCTATTCATTTCAATGTCAGGTTAATCCCGATAATCCTGAGGTTAAACAGGATTCATCGGCCCGCGGGGACAAAATTGTAAATCCTATTGACAATTTTGGGATTAAAATAGATAACAAGTTTTGAGAAGGAGGGGCGCCCAAAAAGATCCTCCTTCAACTTTGAATTTTGTCAATCTGCTTTGCTATGGGTTCAAAAAAAAGTATTCCCTCCCCCTCAACATCAAGCGATGCCAGCAAGGTTCCGTTCCCATCCCATACCGATGATTGCCCAATACTTTCGAAAGTATCGCAGGGCCCTACACTGTTTGACATTAACACAGGCATGGAGTACTTCTTCGCTATAGCAGAATAATGAACAGTTGCCTTTTCAACTCCGACTTTGGATTTTGCCACACTGGCAAGATATAACATCGTGCCTAGTTTATTTGCAGCCTCCGCATGTTCTGGCTGTAAAGATTCATAACAAATAGCCGGAGCAATCTTTACATCCTTAATTGTCAATAGAAGTTGACTGTTTCCTTTTACAAAATAGGGGTACTCGTCAGCATGAAGAATTTGCTTTGAATACATTTGCTTTGCCTGATTGGGTTGGAAAATAATCATGGAAATACAAACTCCTTCCTCCGATCGCGTGGGAGCACCCACGCCAATAACAATTGTATGCAGGTCGCTGATTGTTTGAAATTCATTCCATCTCAAATCATCGGCACGCATTGCCCACGTATCAGCCAAGCGTGGTTCATAGCCGGTTAGCGACAATTCCGGAAAAAAAATTAAATCCACTTTTTCGGAAAGGGCGCAATCAATCCATTTTTTATGATTTGCAATGTTCGCTTCTATATCTCCAATTATTGCCTTCGTTTGTGCAATCCCAACTTTCATTATTGAACATGTTTTAAGAATAGGTAATGATAATCCATGGATTTTTGATTAACTCGCAGGGTACTACTTTTAAATCAAAACTAAATGATCACCCTTATCCATTACAAGTCAAAATTGAAAAGTTTCTCATTCCTGGTACTTTTTTTGGTGAGTGCCTGCGCAGGGCTGCAAGTTGACTCTTCACAAACCAAAGGAGTTAGTCTGGAGA
>JAEUUB010000610.1 GCA_016787745.1 Cyclobacteriaceae bacterium | reverse complement strand
GGATTGAGAATTCCATTTGGATCAAAGACTTTTTTAATACCGCGCATTAAGTTGAGATTTATCTCACTCATAGCAATCGGCATATAAGGTCGCTTGGCTATCCCAATGCCATGTTCTCCGGAAAGCGTGCCGCCCAGGCTGACGGTGAGTTTAAAAATTTCGCCAATCCCTTCGGGGATTTTTGTTTCCCAGTCGCTTTCGCTGATGTTCTCCTTTAAAATGTTCACATGAAGATTGCCATCGCCCAAATGACCAAAGCAAACGGTGTTAAATCCATATTGCTTGCCGATTTTTTTTATGCCTTTAATCAACTTTGGTAAATTGTTGCGGGGCACAACTACATCGTCTGATTTAGTAAGGGTATACCAGTTAACAGCCGGTGAAATATTTTTACGCACTTTCCAAAGTTCTTCTTTCTGCGCACTGCTTTCTGCAAAGAGAACTTCACCGCTTTGAAATTTTTCTACCACATTCATAACGCGTTCGGCATCGCGCATGAGTACTTCTTCATCATTGCCATCGAGTTCACATAGAACATAAGCATCCATACTCTCGTCCAAACGGGTAGTTACGGGACTGTTCAAAACCTTTTCGCAATACTCAAAGGTTTTGGTGGCCGCTTCCCGTTCAAAAAATTCCATTCCGGAGGGGGTGAGGCCTTCCACAAAGATGGCGGCTATGGCTTTACACGCTTCTTCGTTGGTAACAAAGGGAATGAGAAGCAAAACATTTTTTTGGGGAAAACCTCTGAGTTTGAATACAATTTTTGTTATGATGCCCAGGGTTCCTTCACTACCGCACATCAATTGCGTCAGATTATACCCGGTCGAGTTCTTTAATACATTCGCTGCTGTCCAGATAATCTCACCTGTTGGCAAAACCACTTCCATATTGATTACATAATCGCGCGTAACGCCATATTTCACCGCTTTGGGTCCACCGGAGTTGTTAGCCAGATTACCCCCTAAAAAGCAAGAGCCCCGGCTGGCTGGGTCGGGAGGATAAAAAAGGCCTTTTTCTTTTACAGCATTTTGAAACACTTCGGTAATTACACCCGGCTCTACAGTAGCCTGAAGATTCAATTCATCAATTGATAAAATTTTGTTGAAACGTTCCATAGAAATAACCACACCACGCTGAACAGGTAAGGCACCCCCACTCAAACCTGTGCCGGCTCCGCGTGGGGTAACGGGGATCTTGTGCTTGTTGCAGACTTTTAAAATCTCGCTAACCTCTTGTGGCGTTCCGGGCTTAAGCACCACGTCTGGCAGAAATTGATAGTCTTCCGTTTTATCATGGCCGTATTCGGTGCGACTTTCCTCATCAACAATAACATGCTCATCACCCAGCAGGGTGCGAAATTGTTTCAGGATTTCATCACCGATAAGATTTAACTCAGTGACTTCGCTTGCTTTACTGTGTGCCATTAATTAGTAACTTTGAATGAATCGTATGATTATTTTTTTACGCCCCAAAATTAGTCAAATAACCAGTTCCCCTTCGGGCTTTTTTATCTTCATTTTGATATTGTTTTGCTCCTGCAATGCCGCGCGGAAAACCCGCGAATTGCAGGTGGCAGAAGTGATTAAAACAGCGCGAACGTTTACGGGCACCCCTTATAAGTATGGAGGCACCACACGCGTTGGCATGGATTGCTCGGGCCTTACCTGCAATGCTTTTCAATCGGTGAGTTTAACCTTGCCGCGTACAGCGGAAGGACAAGCCCTGGTAGGAAAGAAAGTAAAACAGAAAAAAATTATAGCGGGAGATCTTGTTTTTTTCGCGACAGGCAAAAAGAAGCGGGAGATTACCCATGTGGGCATCGTTACAGAAGTGAAGGCCCGCGACAATGTGAAGTTTATTCACGCGTCAACCTCATTAGGGGTAGTTGAAACCAATCTTTACTCCGACTACTATGAAAAACGATTTCGCACAGCCCGTAGAATAATTGATAAGAAGCCTGAATCGAAGTAGAATGGACAGATAATCTGATTTGCTAAATTATAAACGTTATGACTACTCGCAGAAAATTTCTTCAATTGGGAACGCTGGCTTCCTTAACCCCCCTTACGAAAGCATGGGGTTTGGGTAAATCAACGTCACAATCAAGTAAACCTGTAGTTCTATCCACATGGAATTTTGGAATAGCAGCTAATGTGGAAGCATGGAAAATTCTTTCAACGGGTGGACGAGCGCTTGATGCTGTGGAAGCGGGCGCCCGCGTGCCTGAAGGCGACCCAAAAGAATCCTCGGTGGGTTTGGGTGGTTTACCAGATCGTGATGGTCGTGTTACACTAGACTCTTGCATTATGGATGAGTTTGCAAATTGTGGTGCGGTGGCCTGTTTGGAACACATTGTACATCCCGTGTCAGTGGCGCGTAAAGTAATGGAAAAGACACCCCATGTTTTTTTGGTGGGTGAGGGGGCACTCCGGTTTGCGTTGTCCCAGGGATTTAAAAAAGAGAAACTGCTTACAAAGGAATCTGAAAAGGCCTGGAAGGAGTGGCTAAAGACTGCCCAGTACAAGCCTGTGGCCAATATTGAAAATCATGATACCATTGGAATTGTCGCTTTGGATAATAAACAGAATTTGTCGGGCGCTTGCACCACCAGCGGCATGGCATATAAAATGCAAGGCCGGGTAGGTGACTCGCCAATCATTGGTGCGGCTCTGTTTGTCGACAATGAAATTGGTGCAGCCACTTCTACGGGAGTTGGAGAAGAGGTAATTCGGATTGTTGGGTCGCATCTGGTAGTAGAATTAATGCGGCAGGGCAACTCACCACAGCAAGCCTGTGAGAAAGCAGTGCAGCGAATCGTTAAAAACCAACCTGTTAAATCGAAGGAAATTCAGGTTGGATTTTTGGCACTGAATAAGAATGGTGAAGTGGGGGCGTATGCTTTGCAGAAGGGATTTACATATGCCGTGTATAATCAAGAACAGGGTAATGTATTACTGGAAGCTAAAAGTTACTATTGATCTATGACACTCGAGATAGTAGTATATAATATTGAGTCGGCATTAAAAGCCCAGGAAGGAGGAGCCGATCGGATTGAATTGTGCGATAATCCGGCCGAAGGCGGAACCACCCCTTCGTACGGAGTTATTGAAGCGGTGCGGCAAAATGTAAACATGGATGTGTTTGTTATGATTCGCCCGCGGGGGGGAGATTTTTGCTATTCCAATTATGAATTTCATAGTATGAAACGCGATCTCTATCAGTGCCAGCGACTAAGCGTGGATGGTGTGGTGTTTGGTATCTTAAACGAAAAGGGTACGCTCGATAAAAAACGATGCAAGGAACTGATCGACAAAGCCCGTCCCCTAAAAGTTACCTGCCACCGGGCCTTTGATATGGCGCGCGATCCGTTTGAAGCATTGGAAGATTGCATTGAGGTGGGGTTTGACCGGATTCTTACGGCCGGGCATAAGACCACCGCGGCCTTAGGGGCGGATCTAATTGCTGAACTTATTAAAAAGGCAAATGGCCGGATTGCGATTATGCCAGGCTCGGGCGTAAATGAAAACACGGTTGAGGAAATTATTGGAAAGACACAGGCAAAAGAAATTCATTTTTCGGCTACGGCTTTCCGGGATAGTGTAATGACCTATCGTAATCCCGCTATTGCCGGCATGGGCTCCGAAGAAGGTTCTGAATTTAAATACCGTACGGTTGACCCCGCACGCGTGCGCGCGATGCGGAAATTGGCCGAATCACTTTAACTTCTTTTTCACATTCGGTTGCGGTGCCAGTATAATGGGAGTTGTCTCCAAAAGTTCAAGGGAAAGTACCATTGACTGAGTCATGCTTTTGTACTTTTTAAAGTGGGGCATTTCCAAATGAGATTTATAGGCCTCCATATTGGCATAGATTTCAAATACGGTGATGGCAGTCGGGTTTCCTTTTTCAGCCACTGCATATAGGGATACTACTCCGGGCTCTCTATGAATGGCCGCATCAATTCCTTCTTTAAGGGCTGCCTGGTATAGTGGCAACTGCATTGAATCAATTTTGAGTTTGGCAATCCGCACCACGAGATCTTTCTCCTGGGCATAGCCGTGAACAATTGAAACGGTAACAAGTACCAACGCCAAACCACTTATCTTAAGTAATGCTTTCATTTTAATAATATTTTCAACTTAGGTTAAATTTAGGTTTAAATTCCTTCATTTGTCCTGTAGCGCCTGCGGGACAATCTTGTGCTTTTTAAATCCAGATTTGAAATATGTACATTCATTGCGAAAATCAATTCGTAAATAATGACAAGGAAAATACTTTTGGGAATAGTAGTTCTTTTGGCCATTGGCTTATTATTCGTTTTCATCTGGACCCGACCCTCGGGAGATATTGATAAGTACAAAGAATACTTTACAGATGATCTGGCTCCGGCTGATACCACTCACGTGAAAGTAAGTTTTTTTGGTGTTTCCACATTGTTGTTTGACGATGGCGAAACTCAGTTTCTCATCGATGGATTTTTTTCCCGATTTTCTTTATTAACTACGTTGCTGTCAGAGATTAAGTCGGATACAGCAGGCATTGACAATATTATTGCCGCACACCCGATGAATCGTGTAAAGGGCATCTTTGTTACACACTCGCATTACGATCACGCGTTTGATGTGGCTTATACTACTAAAAGAACTGGTGCGACTTTGTACGGTTCATTGTCCACGCTAAACATTGCACGTGGAGGTGCTGTGAAAGAGGAACAACTTTCGTTGTTTCATCCAAACGAGACCGTTCAGTTAGGCAAATTTAGGATCACTATTATTGGTTCAAGGCATTCACCGGGCAAGCCCCTGAAAGAAGGTGTAATGACGATCGATGAACCCTTGCAACAACCTGCAAAGATGATTGACTATGCGGAAGGTGGAGCTTTTGATTTTTTAATTGAACACGAGGGTAAGCGCATCTATGTGAAACCAAGTCCAAATTACTTAGAAGGTGCCCTGGATAGTCTGAGGGCAGATGTTCTTTTTATTGGTATCGCTACAATAACGAAGCAAACTGTTGAATGGCAGAATGCCTACTACGAGCAAACCGTGGGCAAGCTAAAGCCAACCATCGTGGTTCCCATTCATTGGGATGATTTTTTTCATCCGATTTCTGGAGACCTGGTGATGTTGCCTAAGTTTGTTAGTGATAATGAGAAGGATTTTGATTTCTTCATTTCAAGAACAAAGGCGGATCGCATTGATTTTAAAATCCTCCAGGGCACAAAAAGCATTTTGCTGTTCAAAGAATAACTTTAACTTTTATAAATGTATATCTGAATGAAAACCATCTTTTCACTTTTCTGTTGGTCATTTCTTGTGTTGTTTTTCTTTTCATGTTCGAAACCTGAAACGGCTTCTATGGAAGAAGCAGATTCTATTAAAGTAATCGCTTCAACTACTGCCGTCTTCTCTTCGAAACAAGCGGAGTTAGGGGCTGGGTTGTATGAAACTAATTGTGCGGCTTGTCATGGAAGAGATTTACGAGGCACGGAAGGTGGAAACGCGTTGATGGGCGATCGGTTTTTGGAGAAATGGAAAGAAAAATCAATGGCAGAGTTGTTTGAATTGACCAGAACTACAATGCCGAAAACAAATCCTCATTCTATGGAGGATGCATCCTATGCGGCTTTACTTGCGTTTCTTCTAAGGGCAAATGAATTTCCGTCAGGCGAAATAGAACTCTCTTCCAGAAAAGAAGAATTGCAAGACATTCTTGTGGGTGAACCGAAATCCTCACGGGTAGCCATGCAGTTTGTTCCCAAAGCAACGGAAGTTAACCCTCCTACTATTGAAGGTGATTGGCGACAACACCGTGGAGATTATGCGAGCACGAACTATTCTCCGCTCGATCAGATTAACAAAACGAATGTAAAAGAGCTGAAAGTACTTTGGCGATGGAAGACGGACAATTTTGGTGCGAAACCAGAATTTTATTTTAAGGTCACTCCATTGATGGCAAAAGGTGTGTTGTATACCACGGCAGGCTCCAGCCGAACGGTCGCGGCTATCGATGCGGTGACGGGCGAAACACTCTGGACATTTCGTTTTGATGAAAAAGAACACAAAGCCTATGTACCACGGCAAAATTCAGGAAGAGGAGTA
>JAEUUB010000606.1 GCA_016787745.1 Cyclobacteriaceae bacterium | reverse complement strand
CTACAGGCTGCTACCACCCCGCGTCTGCTGCTGCCCCCAATTATTAGCGGAATGCCACTAAGTTTCGTGCTTTTTGTACGCTCTACCGATACAAAAAACGCATCCAAATCCATGTGTATAATGCTCCTGTTGATCACAAGAGCAATTATACTAAATATATTAGTATATAAAAGCTAAAATATTTAGTTTAGTTAAATTATTATTGGCGCCTGGATATTACTTCAAATCCAATCTCGCCACATTCTCCACATGGGTAGTTTGTGGAAACATATCAACTGCCTGCACGGCAGTGATGTGATATTTTTCTGAAAGGATTTTTAAATCGCGCGCCTGAGTGGCGGCATTGCAACTCACATACACGATTCGTTTGGGCGCTACTTTTAACAACATATTGGTCACATCTTCGTGCATGCCCGCTCGTGGAGGATCTGTTATTATAGTGTCGGGCTTTCCATGCTGTGAAAGAAAATCATCGGTTAACAAATCTTTCATGTCGCCTGCATAAAACTCAGTGTTGGTAATGTTATTGAGTTTTGAATTTGCTTTTGCATCTTCAATCGCGGCAGCTACATATTCCAACCCAATTACTTTTTTTGCCTGACCTGCTACAAAGTTGGCAATGGTGCCTGTACCAGTATAAAGATCATATACATGCTCGTTACCCGTTAGCTCAGCCATTTGCCAGGCTACTTTATAAAGTTCGTAGGCCTGATCGGAATTGGTTTGATAAAATGATTTGGGACCCACGCGAAACTGAAGGAGGCCGCTTCCATCGGGTTTATTCATTTGCTCGGTGATGTACGGATTCCCTTTCCAGCAGATTACATCTAAGTCAGCAAAGGTGTCGTTCTTTTTATTGTTGATGATGTAGTTGGCTGACGTGATTTGTGGAAACGCATCGGTTAATGTTTTCAGCATCGTTTCGATCCAGGTTTTTTCATCACTTGTCACTTGCAGGATGATCATCACTTCACCAATATTGGAAGAACGGATGGTGAGTGTACGAAGAAATCCAACTTGTCTTCGTAGATCAAAAAAAGGAATTTCGTTTTCTACGGCTGTTTTTCTCGCCAGCAAGCGAATGGAGTTGGAGGGTTCGGGTTGTAAATAACAATTGGCCACGTCAAATACACGGTCAAACATTTTAGGAATATGATACCCTAATCCCACTTCAAAACGACTTTCTTCAATGGCTTTGTTAAGTTCTTCTTTCGTAAGCCAGCGATTGGAGGTAAACGTGTAATCGAGCTTATTGCGATAGTAATTTATTTTTTTTGATGCGAGAATGGGAGTGATGGCAGGCAATTGCAAACCACCCAGTCGTTCAAGATTATCAATAACCTGTTGCTGCTTATACTTTAATTGAGTTTCGTAATTAATATGTTGCCACGAACAGCCTCCACAGGTACCAAAGTGCTCACAAAAAGGTTCGGTGCGGAGCGGAGAACGTTTTTGAATAGAAGTTACCTTACCTTCCAAAAAATTACTTTTGATTTTG
>JAEUUB010000605.1 GCA_016787745.1 Cyclobacteriaceae bacterium | reverse complement strand
TTCATCAACAGGAATAACGCTGCTTACATTCGCTAAAGCAATTTGAGCCGAGCTATTAGCGATTGCGGCAGCGCTTGCATTACGGACCACACACGGTATTTCTACGAGTCCGGCAACCGGATCACATACCAGTCCTAACATGCATTGCACCGTTATGGCTACCCCATTAAAAATCTGATCCGTGTCTCCATCAAGACAATATACGATAGCCCCCGCACCCATGGCCGCAGCCGTTCCCGTTTCCGCCTGGCAACCTCCCACGGCTCCGGCAATACTTGCTTTCTGTTCCATGATTAAGGCAATGCCGGCTGCAAGCAGCATGGCTTCCAGAATTTTTTTGTCTTCTACTTGATGAATCTCTTGTAGCGTAAATAATACACCCGGCATAATGCCCGATGCGCCTGCCGTAGGAGCAGCCACAATTCTTCCCATGCACGAGTTTACCTCTTTGGCTGCCAAGGCTCGTGAAATTAAATTTTGAAACTCTTTTGAAAGCACAGGCTTCGGATAGCGATATACTTTTTTAGCGCCATTATTAATCATGCCCGATCGTGAAGTCATATCTTCTTCGAGACCCGTATGAACGGCATCCTTCATTACTTCCCAGGCTTTGGCAAGGCCCACCCAGATTTGCTCTTCGCTTCTTCCTTTTTGGTCTCTTTCATAATCCAGTACTGCCTGTACCACAGAAATTTTTTTCTCGGTACAGTAGATCTTCCAACCCTCAAACGAATCAAATAAAAAAGCCATTTCTATTTTTTTACTAAGTTCGACTGTAAAACATTGCCTTTCAAACGTTTGAATGTTTTTTTATAGGATAAATGCCGGTCTTATAAAAGGTCGTTCCTTAATTCAGCAGATATTGCATATTTGTGAGACCCCGACATGTAACATAGGATCTTAGCTAACAAAAAATAAGTATGACAAAGTCAGTTTTAACTTTTGCATTTTTACTTTTTACCCAGGTTGCCATTTCGCAGGTACGCGATGAAGGCGCGATAAAACAAATCTTTGACGAAGCCTTAAGCAAAGGAAAATCATACGATATGTTGCATGACCTTTGTGTAAACATCGGGCCACGGCTTTCGGGATCACCGGGGGCAGCCGCTTCGGTTGAGTGGAGCCGGCACGTGATGGAAGGCCTGGGTTTTGATTCCGTTTGGTTGCAACCCGTGATGGTGCCGCACTGGATTCGCGGTACAAAAGAAATAGGTAGAATCAATTCAAAAAAAAGAGGAACAATAGAGGTTAATGTTTGCTCTCTGGGAGGATCAATCGGCACCGGACCGTCTGGCATTGCTGCCGGGATTGTGGAGGTAAAAAGTTTTGAGGAACTAAAAATGATGGGAACAAAAGGTGTTCAGGGCAAAATTGTATTTTTTAATCGGGCCATGGATCCCACTAAACTCAACACGTTTGCTGCCTATGGAGGCGCAGTGGATCAACGGGGCGGTGGAGCATCTGAAGCCGCCAAGTATGGTGCGGTGGCTGTGCTGGTTCGTTCCATGGGTTCCAACCTCGAGGACTATCCGCATACAGGCAGCATGCGGTATCAGGCCAACGTAACTAAAATTCCTGCGTTGGCAATAAGTACAAATCATGCTGAATTGGTTAGCAAACTTTTGAAAGATGAGAAAGACCTGCAACTCTATTTGGAGAATCATTCCGTTACCGTGGATGATGCACCTTCATTCAATGTGGTGGGAGAAATTAAGGGCAGTGAATTTCCAAATGAAATTATTGTAGTAGGAGGTCACTTAGATTCCTGGGATTTAGGTCAGGGGGCCCACGATGATGGTGCTGGTTGTGTGCAGTCCATAGAAGTTCTGCGGTTATTCAAGGCTATCGGTTACAAACCAAAGCGCACGATCCGGGCCGTTATGTTTATGAACGAAGAAAATGGGTTACGGGGTGGAAATGCGTACGCAGAACTAGCAGCTAAAAATAAGGAACTTCACATTGCGGCTATTGAATCCGACCGGGGTGGTTTTGTACCTCGGGGCTTTACCGTGCCCACCGAGGAAAAAGCGAAAGCAAAGGTGAGAAGTTGGAAACCTTTGTTGGAACCCTATGGACTTTCTGATTTTAGTCAGGAGGGAGGTGGAGCAGATATTGGTCCGCTGGCACCTCAGGGTGTTGCGTTGTTAGGTTTTTTACCTGACTCACAGCGCTATTTTAAGTATCATCATACAGCCGAAGAC
>JAEUUB010000013.1 GCA_016787745.1 Cyclobacteriaceae bacterium | reverse complement strand
AAAAATTTCAATGGTAGCACCGGTAGGTTTTTCAAAAAACAGCCGGGCGGGGATTACTTTCGTATCGTTAAAGAATAAAGTACTTGACCTGGGAAGGAAATTCGTAACCTCATTAAATTGATAATGCTCTATAGTGCCCTGTTTGTAAACAAGCAATTTAGACTGGTCTCTTTCGGCAAGCGGATATAAAGCGATTTGCTCCGGGGGCAAATCATACTCAAAGTCTTTGGTAGCAAGGGATCGTTTCACAATTAAAATTGCATGGTTTACCAACAAGATTTAATATTTGGTAAAGTTTGTATTTAATAATGATCTTCACACTCCTATTAGAATAAAAACTTTAGTATGCCCCTTAAGGCCAGCATTCATAAACGAGTTTTTGAATTTTCATTCAATGCCCGAACCTCTCGCGGTGCTATGAAAGAAAAAACATCCTGGTTCATTAAGGTTTGGGATAGCAACAATCCAGCAGTCATTGGGATTGGCGAAAGTGGCCCGTTGCCGGGATTAAGCCCGGAGCATACGCCCGATTTGGAGGCAACTCTTGAAAAATTGGTGTCAGACATTAACGAGTTATCGGCTCCAGTTCCAACCACCATGAACAGGGATGGTCTGCCGAAGCTAATTGCCCAACTAATTGGTACTGAAATGACATCGGCACTTCCATCTTTTGTATTTGCCTTAGAGACAGCGTTGCTTGATCTTTTGAACGGAGGGGAAAGAATCATTTTCAAGACTAAGTTTTTAACAGGCCAGCCGATTCCTATTAATGGGTTAATTTGGATGGGAGGGCTGGACTTTATGCTCCAGCAGATTGAGTTAAAAATCCGCGATGGCTTTACTTGTCTTAAGTTAAAAGTGGGAAGTCATGATTTTGAAAAGGAGTGCGATGTGCTGCAATATATTCGCAGAAAGTACTTCCGGGATAAGATCACCATTCGCTTAGATGCCAATGGGGCTTTCAGGAAGGAAAATGCATTGGATAAACTAACAGACTTGTACCGGTTTGAAATCCACTCTATTGAACAACCGATAAGGCCGGGGATGGTTGAGATGGAGGAGTTGTGCAGACAATCACCCATTCCTGTTGCTTTAGATGAAGAACTTATTGGAGTTTATCGATCAGAGGATAAGCGAGCCTTACTTTCCCGGATTAAACCAAAATATATCATTCTGAAACCCACTTTGCATGGCGGATTTTTTTCATGTATGGAATGGATTCGGATTTGTGAAGAATTGGGTGTTGGGTGGTGGTTAACCTCCGCTTTGGAAAGTAGTATTGGGTTAAATGCCATAGCTCAGTTCACCAGCCAATACAACGTGTCTTTACCTCAAGGCCTGGGTACAGGTATGATCTACACAAATAATATAGAGTCTCCGTTGACGGTCGAAAAGGGCCAACTCCTTTATAATAAGGATGTTCCATGGGGCCAGATTGAAGAATAAACTAAAATAATTAGTTTTATTTTGGTTTTTAGTAATACTTGTTCGTATTTAGCTAAAAATATTAGTTATGGAGTACAAGTTGAAACTGAAGAGCAAAAAATTGAATTCCGGAAGATTTCAAGTTGATTTTTCTACAAATGATTCAGCCAAGGGTTACTATGGGTATTTGTTAGCCGAGCCTGAGACTTCAGTAAGCGAGATTGTTAATAAGATAAACCGGCATTTAACGGCCATAACTAATTCCGAGCGTTATTTCCAAAGAAACCTGTTCTCATTGGGCAACCGAAAGGTTAACTCAGGACGGATTTTAATTTTTAAACGATAAGCTATGGTTAAGTTAAACGAGAATATCCGAATCTTACGAAGACGCCTATCTCTAACGCAAGATCAATTCGCGCAACGCCTTGGTATTAAACGTTCGCTGGTTGGCGCTTATGAAGAGGGTAGGGCTGAGCCACGCCTAGAACTTCTTCAAAAGATGGCTGAATTGTTTTCGATATCCGTTGATTTGTTGATCGGAAAGGATTATTCATCAGCCACAAGTGAGCCAGCCACCGAAGCAAATTATGCGCGGGGTAAGGAAGTGTTAGTGGTTACAGTAGATGCCGGAGATAAACAAAATATAGAATTCGTTCCTCATAAAGCCGCTGCGGGATATCTTAATGGCTATGCGGATACAGAATATGTAAAAGAGCTACCTCATTTTAGCTTGCCTAATCTAAAACAGGGTACCTATCGGGCGTTTGAAATCAGCGGTGATTCCATGTTACCGTTAATGCCGGGCACCATCGTGATTGGCGAATATGTGGAGAACCTGAAAAGTATTAAAAGTGGAAAGACCTATGTGTTGATAACACAGCGAGAAGGTATTGTTTACAAGCGTGTATTCAATTACCTCGATGAGAATGGAAATCTTTTCCTGGTTTCAGACAACAGACATTACGCGCCTTATCAACTTAGCGCTTCCGAAGTAATTGAAGTATGGGCAGCCAAGGCTTACATCAGCGTACAATTTCCTGATGTGAGTGAGAAATCAGACGTTTCGGTGGAGCAATTGGCCGGTGTTGTGCTCGATCTGCAGAAAGAAATCCTTCAGTTAAAATCAAAGAAATAAACTTAGCGGTTTGACCTTGACCCGATCTCTTCCAGCCCTGGAAGAGGCGGGAAGGTATTTTTGTTACGGTACACTCGCTAGTGTTTTAGGCTTATTTATTTTTCCTGTATCTGTTTTGATAAAAGTCGCAACGTATCGGATTTCCTTAGGGATTTCAAACCGACTTAACGTATCCTTTAATATCTGCCAGAGTTTTTCTGCCATTGTTTCCTGCAAGGGAATACCTTCTATGCAAAGAATCACTTTTTCCCCAAACTGGAGATCAGGTACCCCAGAAATAAAGAACCGGACATTAAGTTTGAGGTCAGAAAAGATACCCTCAATAACTGACTCGATTTTTTCCGGGAAAATTTTTACCCCACCGCTATTAATTACATTATCAATACGACCTAATAAGAGAAACCGATTTGTGTCAACGATTTCTACCAAATCATTGGTTACAATCGGTTCGGCACCCAAATGGGGAGCTCGGATAACAAGGCAACCGCGAGGGTCGGTTTGGACTGTTATGCCGGGAAGCAGATGAAAATAATTGGTTTGGTTTGATCCATTTAATCTTTGAAGCGCAATGTGTGAGAGTGTCTCCGTCATGCCATAGGTTGCATAAAAGGCACCCGGCATTCCGGTTAAAATTTCCCTTAAGGAATTCGACAGCGAGGCTCCACCAATTAACACAATTTTGGTTTTACTAAATTTTTCCTTGCGGTTTGATGATAGAATTGCCTGAATCTGATAAGGAACCAGAGCGGTAAAATCAATAGAAATTTCTTCTGATAAAGTCTCAAATGGATTTGCCTCCGGTTCAACTATGTGTAAGTTCATTCCAGCCTCCAGGGCCCTAACCAACATCATGAGGCCGGCAATGTATCGGGTATCGAGACAAACCAGTGCTGTGAATTCTTTTTTTAACCCCAGGGCGGAGATGCTGAGTGCCGCGCTTGCTTTAAGTTGTTCGCGGGTTACAGAAATCTTTTTTGGTGTTCCGGTCGATCCTGATGTTTGAAGAGTAAATTTTTCCTGACCGTTTAGCCAGGCATAACAAAATTCCAAAGCACGGATTTCGTTCAAGGAATGTGCCTTGGAAAAAATTCCTTTTTGAATTTTATCGATAGGATAGAGCGTTTTCTTAACACGAAGCGTTTGTGCGGACATGCCTCAATTCTTCTTTTTGTCCGTTGCCTAAGGGAACTTTGGAAATTTCGAGAAGTCTGGCTCTCGTTTTTCAATGAAAGCATTTTTGCCTTCCTTAGCTTCGTCACTCAGGTAATATAACAACGTGGCGTTGCCGGCCAGTTCCTGGATTCCTGCTTGACCATCCAGTTCTGCGTTGAACGCACATTTTAACATTCGTATCGCTAACGGACTTTTCTTGAGTATTTTTTTTGCCCAGGCAACATAGGTTTCTTCCAGTTGATCAAGCGGTACAACTTTGTTAACAAGTCCCATGTCTAAAGCTTCGCGGGCATCGTACTGATCACAGAGAAACCAAATCTCGCGTGCCTTCTTTTGTCCAACAATTCGTGCTAAGTAAGAGGCGCCAAACCCACCATCGAAACTTCCAACAATAGGTCCCGTTTGCCCGAAGCGTGCATTTTCCGCAGCAATGGTTAAATCACAGACCACATGTAAAACATGTCCACCTCCAATGGCCCAACCGGCCACGGCCGCGATCACAGGCTTTGAGATGGACCGAATCACTTTTTGTAAGTCCAATACATTTAATCGGGGAACGGTATCAGTTCCCACATACCCGCCATGTCCGCGTACACTTTGGTCTCCGCCACTGCAAAAAGCTTTTCCACCTTCACCGGTTAAAATGATAACACCCACTTCCATATCCTCCCGGCACGTGTTCATAGCATCCAGCATCTCCTGTACGGTAAGAGGCGTAAAGGCGTTGTGTACTTCAGGGCGGTTAATGCTTATCCGGGCAATGCCTTGGTATTTATGAAAAAGAATTTCTTTATACTCTTTTACCTGCTTCCAATTGTATTTAAGATTCATAACTTAGTTTAATATGGTTTTTAAAAGTATCGAATGATTGTTTAGCTGATTTTTGATTACTGCAAATCTCCATGATTTTTGTTTTCCCATCGAATTTTAAAAACTCTTTTAAGGAGCTTTTTAAATGTTTCGATGTGTCAATCTTTACGTAATCAAAACCAAATTCATTTGCGAGATGATTAGCCGAAAGTTTTTGGTGGGTGATAAAGTACTCGTTTTGTTCGGGAATGTTCCCCGGTCCATCAATAAGGTTAAAGATTACACCCCCTTGATTATTGATCACTATGACTCTTACGTTAGGAAGGAGATAATTATGCCAGAAAGCATTGCGGTCATAGAAAAAAGCGAGGTCACCGGTTAGTAAGATATTGGGAACTTCGCTGGCAAGCGCGTGACCGACAGCAGTGCTCGTGCAGCCATCAATGCCGCTGGTACCCCGGTTGGCAAACACATGTATTCCTTTTTGTTTTTCACTTAGTCCAATCAGGTTGGCATACCGCACCGACATGCTATTAGCGAGGTGTAAGTTGCATCGGTCTGGAAGACTTTCCAGTAGTGCTTTCACAGCATTCGTTTCAGTAAAATCAGTTTCGTTAAAATACGCCTGATAGGTTCGGGTAGTTCGATGTTCTTCGGCTTGCCATAGTTGCGCGTAATTCGCTTTTTTTTGCATTTCGAATTTACCAATGACAGGGGGAGTACTCAACGACTCAAAGAATGCTTTAGGCGTGGTTTGAATAATTCGTGAAATACTCTGGAAAGTATCGGGTGCACTCCCTGAAGGCTGTAAATGCCAATGATGGCGAGGCTGATATTTTCTTAAAAATAATTTAAGGTGTTTTGAGATAACAGATTTGCCAAAGGTGATCAGCAAGTCAGGTTGCAAGGATTGCTTAATAGACTCACCACAAGACGCTAAAAAAACATCCGCATATCTAACATTTCCCTTTAGGGAATGAAAATTGGAGATTATGTCTCCGGTTAAGGCCGCTTTATTTGTTTTTGAAAATTTTTCAAGAGCCTTTGCTAGCCCGGAATTATACGCTTGCTGGCCTGCAACAATTAATACCTTGCTGAAGGAGGCCAGCGATTCCGACAGATTCTTTAGTTCTTCTTTTGTAATTACCAGATCCGATTTACTTGTAGCAACTTTCTTTATTTCTTTATTGAAGACAATTTTTTTATTTACTTCCGGATAGAGCGGTTCCCGCAAGGGTACGTTAATGTGCACAGGTCCCTTAGGAAATTCCTGTGATAAGAGAATGGCTTCATTGATTACTCGGTGAATATGCCAGGCTGTTTCCTGGTGATCGTAATCTTGTGGAAGCTCATAGTATTTCTTTACATGTCTGCCAAAAAGATTTTCCTGGCGGATGGTTTGTCCATCCAGTTGATCAATCCATTCTTTGGGACGATCGGCTGTAAAAATAATAAGGGGAATTTCCTGAAAGAAGGCTTCGGCCACTGCCGGAGCAAAATTATAAGCGGCAGAACCTGAAGTACACACGAGCGCGGCTGGCATACGACTTTGTTGAGCGATGCCTAAAGCAATAAATCCGGCACTTCGCTCGTCACTTATTGTGCGACACGTAATCTCTTCATGCCCGGCAAATGCCAGGGTAAGAGGTGCACACCGTGACCCCGGGCATGCAATCGCCTGATGCACTCCGTGCCAGGCACAGATTTCAGCAATATCGAAAATGGGTTGAAGACGCAAGGGAAGTGATTTATTGAGTAATTATTTTTTGAAGGGTATGCATCTTCATTTCTGTTTCCATCCATTCGGTTTCACTTACAGAATCTGCCGTAACGCCCGCTCCCGCATATAATCTTACTTTATCTGAAAAGATTTGCATGCACCGGAGGTTTACATAAATGTGACTTTCGTCTTTCAAATTTACAGGCCCGAGGTAGCCACTATAAAATTGCCGGTCGAAACCTTCATGAGTTTTAAGAAAGTCGAGAGAATTTTTAAGAGGCATGCCGCAAACAGCCGAAGTAGGATGTAACAATTTTAACATAACCGAACCTAACTGTGGAAAGTTGGTTGCCAAAATATCAACTTCATAGTCTGTTTTCAGATGCATAAGATTACCGGCAACCATGGTTTTAGGTCCATGTTCCTCATACTCGCGTAATCGGATTTTCTTAAAACAGTTGATGATATATCTGCTAACCAAGGCTTGCTCCTCAATTTCTTTTTGAGTCCACGCAACATATTTTAAGTTGATGTCGGGTGAGTAGGGAAGGGTACCCGCAAGCGCTACCGTTCTAAACTTATTTTGTACTACACTCACTAATAGTTCGGGGGTAGCACCCATCCATGTTCCGGTTTCTGGAGATGAAACCAAAGACACCAGGGCCAGGGGATGCTTTTCGCAGAGTTGAGCGAAGGCATCCAGTAAGTCGAAACTTTCACCACGAGCGATTTCTTTATATCGTGAGGGGACTATCTTCTCAAGATCCCCAGAATCAATCGAGGCAATGCCTAACTCAACTAATTTTTGAAAATCGGGTATTGATCCGGTAGTAGAAGTTGGAAGATAGTGCGCATGGATTATTTTTTTTAATTCTATATCTTGATTCACATCGAAAGAGCCATCTTTCAAGAATCCATTTTCGAAGGTAAACAGATGATCTGCCGGAAAAAATATTTTCTGACTATCCGGATAAAATGGACCGAAAACAAAACCGGGTTCGGAGTCTTCAAGACTGAGTTCATCCAGTTTTTTAACTCCTGATGTTATGATCAAATTTTTTTGATCCACACCGGGTGACTTCCACAAAGTGAAACTTTGCCCTTGGCTTATTGCTTCATGGATCGCATGAATGATTATCTTCTTTTCTTCCTGTTCGAGTGATTTTTGTCCGGTTGAAATCATTTCAATTCTTAACGCTTATCAATAATGGCCATGGTAATGCGACTGATGCAAATTAATTCCTGCGTTTCGTTTAAAATGCGAACCTCCCATACATGGGTTTTTTTACCAATGTGTATGGGTTTGGTGGTTCCATATACATAACCTGCTTTAACACTTTTAACATGATTTGCATTAATCTCTAGTCCAACGCAGTATTGCGTAGTTCGGTCGATGCAACAGCTGGCGGCTACGCTTCCCAGAGTTTCAGCCAGAGTTACAGAGGCACCACCATGTAACAGTCCGAGCGGTTGCTGAGTTCGGGTATCCACAGGCATTTTTGCCGATATCGTGTCATCATTTATGGATATGAATTCAATACCCAAATGACTAACCATTGTATTAACGGAAAGTTTGTTTAATGAATCGAGTGTGATGCCAGGTTTAAAG
>JAEUUB010000882.1 GCA_016787745.1 Cyclobacteriaceae bacterium | reverse complement strand
AACAATGAGTTTCTTCCTCATATTAATTCCATGTATAATTTTGGATTCAGGCTTACGTTCGACCAGGATGATGCAAAAGATCTGGTTCAGGATACATATTTAAAGGCCTATCGTTTTATAGAATCATTCCAAAAAGGAACTAATGCCAAAGCATGGCTGTTTCGCATTCTAAAAAACAGTTTTATTAATGATTACCGTAAGAAGACCAAGGAGCCTTCGAAGGTAGATTATCAGGAAGTTGAAACGTACTACAACTCGGAAGACGTGGATCGGCAAATTACCCCCGATTTACGTGTGGAGTCGCTGAAGGATATGATTGGAGATGAGATATCCAACGCATTAAATTCATTGGATGTGGATTTCCGAACGGTAATTATTTTGTGCGACCTGGAAGGATTTAAGTATGAGGAGATGGCAAAAATTCTGGACATACCGATTGGAACAGTGCGAAGCAGATTGCATCGGGCCAGAAATCTTCTGAAAGAAAAGCTAAGCGAATACGCCAAATCTATGGGTTATAAAAACACAGAACTATGACAAATCAAGTCAATCCTTTTATTCTTACAGATGGGAAGAAGCCAACCTGTATGGAAATGTTGCAACTGATTTTGGATGGTGAAGCTACCCCTGAGCAGCAAGCTTACTTTAAAGTGCATATGGATAAATGCGCCCCCTGTTTTAAATCCTACGATCTGGATAATACCATAAAAGAACTTTTAAAAACACGCTGCTGTGGAGATTCGGTGCCCGCAGGCCTCATCGAACAAATAAAAAATCAAATAAGTCAAAGTGCATCCTGATGGCCGGTAAAGCCCTCATTTTTTCAGCGCCCTCGGGTTCCGGCAAAACAACCATCGTCAAACACCTTTTAGCGAACAACCCCGACCTGGGCTTTTCAATTTCTGCTTCTACCCGCGATAAACGAGGCCGAACCGAGCAAGATGGCAAGGATTATCATTTTCTTTCCCCTGAGGAATTCAAAACGAAAATCGATAATGATGAATTTATTGAGTGGGAAGAAGTGTATGCCGGCAATTTCTATGGAACCTTAAAATCTGAAATAGAGCGTATCTGGAGCGAAGGCAAAAATGTAATTTTTGATGTGGATGTAAAGGGTGGCATTAATCTGAAAAAGTATTTTGGTGAAAAAGCACTGGCCGTATTTGTAAAGGTTCCCACCATTGAAGTTCTAAAGCAACGCCTTATGGAGCGGGGCACAGAGAGTGAAGAAAGTCTATCGCGAAGGTTGTTTAAAGCCAAGTTTGAAATGTCATTTCAGGATAAGTTTGATGTGGTGTTGGTTAATGAAGATTTGGACAAGTCTTTGCAAGAGGCCAAAAATCTCTATGATCAATTTAAGGCAAGACCATAATCATGGCCTCACACCAAAAAATCGGCCTCTTCTTTGGTTCCTTTAACCCCATTCATATGGGGCATATGATCATAGCCAATATAATGGCTGAAAATACTGATCTGCAGAAAGTTTGGTTTGTTGTTTCTCCTCAAAACCCCTTTAAGCCAAGTAAAGGACTGTTACACGAATTTGATCGCTACGATCTGGTAAAGGTCGCCATTGCCGATCATTACAAACTCGAGGCCTCGGATGTAGAGTTTAATTTACCCAAACCCAGTTATACGGCTCATACTCTGGCTCATTTAACAGAGAAATTTCCAGGGAAACAATTTAAAGTGATTATTGGGGAAGATAATCTCATAAACTTTGACAAATGGAAAAATCATGACCACATTCTTAATGAATTTGGACTGTATGTTTATCCGCGCCCGCATGTAACAAATTCAGAATTGGTTCGTCATCCTAATGTGCGCATGGTGGAAGCCCCTTTGTTGGATATTTCCGCTACTTATATTCGCCAGTGCATTAAGAATAATAAATCGATACGGTATCTCGTTCCTGAACCGGTGGAAGCCATGATTCGGATGAAAGATTTTTATC
>JAEUUB010000873.1 GCA_016787745.1 Cyclobacteriaceae bacterium | reverse complement strand
TATAAATCCAACACCTTTAAAAAACCCGAAAAGGAAAAGAAGTCTAAGTCAAGCAAATCCAAATCCCGATTCAACCTTGATTTTTTTAAGGATCCCAGATTCGCGTTAGCACTTGGTTTTTTTTTGTTGATCACAGCACTTTACCTTTTCACCGCTTTTCTTTCTTATCTCTTTACAGGCAAAGCCGACCAGAGTGTTGTAGAAGCTTTGTGGAGCACCCCCATAATTGAATCCGGTAAGGAGGCTGATAACTGGTTAGGACTTTACGGGGCAATAACTTCTCATTTTCTCATTTTCAAATGGTTGGGTGTCTCTGCATTTTTTATTCCACCCCTTTTATTCTTTTTGGGATTTAAACTTGTATTTAAAAGAGAACTTGTTTCCATCTTCTCTGCTTTTATTCTTTCGGTCTTTGCCGGATTGTGGTTGAGTTTATTGCTCGGCTACATTACACACTACATGGCAGGGGTTAGTGAGATAGGATTTTACAGCGGGGGTCTGGGTTATGAACTGGCTAAAATTTCAGACGGGCTCTTTGGCTGGGGAACCTTTCTCATTCTGATATTAACGCTCTTTATCTTTATCATATATTACTTTAATGTAACTGCTATTAATGCGTTTCAGGTAAAAGACCCAAAGCCGATAGGAAACGATGCCTTGTTGCCCGAGGATGACTTTGTGATCAAACCCACATATTCGGATGATCGTGACATTTGGACGGAGCCCAAAGTAGAAGATATACCAGACCCCGTTTTGGTTGAACCCATCGAGGACGATACTCCCATTGGGGAAGAACTAACGCTGGACGTTGAACCAGCAACTCCTGTAAAAGCGGAGAAACCTTCTGAACCAATTTTTACGATCGAAGAAACCAAGAGCGATACCGATGAGTTGGCTGAGCAATTGGTGGAAGCGCAGGGTGTCTATGACCCCACCCTTGATTTAGGGAGCTATAAATTGCCCACCCTTGAGTTGCTAAATGAATATGAGGCAAGTAAAGTACAGGTTACACAAGAAGAATTAAATCAAAATAAAGACCGGATTCTAAGTACGCTCACCAATTTTAAAATTGGGATTCAAAGCATTAAGGCTACCATTGGCCCCACGGTAACCCTGTACGAGATTGTTCCCGAAGCAGGCATAAAAATCTCACGAATTAAAAATCTGGAAGATGACATTGCCCTAAGTCTGGCTGCATTGGGTATACGCATTATTGCGCCTATTCCCGGCAAGGGCACTATAGGCATTGAAGTGCCAAACAAAAATCGCGAGATGGTGGGCATCCGTTCGGTGCTTAGTACAGAACGGTTTCAGAAAACAGATAAAGAACTGCCCATCGCTATCGGTAAAACGATCTCCAACGAGTTGATGGTGGTTGATCTTACCAAAATGCCGCACATACTTGTTGCCGGGGCAACTGGTCAGGGTAAATCGGTGGGCTTAAATGTAATTCTGGCCTCACTCTTATATAAGAAGCACCCCAGTCAGCTCAAGTTTGTTCTGGTCGATCCGAAGAAAGTGGAGATGTCACTTTTCAGTAAGATTGAACGCCATTATCTGGCTAAACTTCCCAACAGCGAGGAGGCAATTATCACGGATACAAAGAAAGTAGTGTACACCCTTAACTCGCTTTGTATTGAAATGGAGAATCGGTATGAGATTATGAAGGATGCGGGGGCCAAAAACATTAAAGAATATAACGCCAAGTTCGTGGCCCGCAAACTCAACCCAAAAGAAGGTCACCGGTTCTTACCTTACATAGTTTTAGTGATTGATGAGTTGGCCGATTTGATGATGACAGCCGGGAAGGAAGTAGAAACCCCGATTGCCCGCCTCGCACAGTTGGCGCGAGCCATTGGAATTCATCTTGTGGTGGCTACACAACGACCTTCCGTAAACGTAATTACAGGGGTGATCAAAGCGAATTTCCCGGCACGGTTGTCTTTTCGGGTTACTTCCAAAATTGACTCGCGTACCATTTTAGATACCGGAGGGGCCGATCAGTTGATTGGTCAGGGCGACATGTTATTATCTACAGGCTCTGAAATTGTTCGGTTGCAAAGCCCCTTTGTGGATACACCTGAAATTGAGCGCATCTGCGAATTTATTGGATCGCAGCGCGGATACGATTCGGCCTATATGTTACCAGAATTTGAAGGCGAAGATGAAGGCGGAGCCTCTGCGGTTGATTTGGCCGAACGTGATGCGCTCTTTGAAGAGGCCGCCAGGCTTATGGTTCAGCATCAACAAGGAAGCACATCACTCATTCAACGAAAATTAAAATTAGGCTATAATCGGGCAGGACGTTTGATAGATCAGTTGGAAGCAGCTAAAATTGTAGGCCCGTTTGAAGGATCAAAGGCTCGAGAGGTTCTTATAAAGGATCCCATGAGTTTGGAACAATTATTGAATGATTTGAAAGAAAAACATAGTCAATCCTAACCTTATAAAATGAAAAAGTCCTTTTTTGCCACGTTATTGACCCTTGTGGCCACATATTCCTATTCTCAGTACGATCCCAAGGCTCTTGAAATTCTGGAGGCCATGAGCAAAAAATACAAAGCAATACCCACCTTTGAGGCAAATATTACAACCGGTCTGGTGAACGAAACCGAGGGTGTGAAAGAAGAGTTTAAAGGAAAAATCACGGTAAAGGGTGATAAATTCCGATTATTGCTGGACGATCAGGAGATTATTAATAACGGTACCACTGTGTGGACGTATTTGCCATCGGCCAAGGAAGTGAATATCGATAATTTCGATCCGGGCTCAGATGATGTAAATCCAACCAAAATTTTCGAAATGTATAAGAAGGGATTTAAATATCTGTATGTAGCCGATAAGACAGAAGGTGGGGTTGTGTGTGAGGAAATTGATCTGGTGCCTGAAAAAAAGGATGCTCAGTATTTTAAAATCAAAATGATGATTGTTAAAAAAGATAAGAGCATTCAAAGCTGGACTATGTTTGATAAAGCAGGCAATCGTTTTATCTATACGATTACGAAGTTCAACCCGAATGTTAAATTAGAGGATTCGTTTTTCACATTCGATCCTAAAAAGTATCCCGGTATTGAAGTGATCGATTTGAGGTAATCCCTTTGATATTTTTAACAAAGGCCATCCGTTTTGGGTGGCCTTTTTTTGTGAAGGTTAAAACTTAATTATAATTTCAAGTCTTACACATAATCCTATTCTGTGAACCGAGCCGAACTTTTCGAACAAGTCAAAAGGAAGAATTCTTATTTATCCATTGGGTTGGATAGTGACCTTGAAAAAATCCCGCGACACCTGCTTTCGCTGCCCGATCCTGTATTTGAATTCAATAAACAAATTATTGATGCCACACACGATTTGGCGATTGCTTACAAACCAAACGTTGCGTTTTATGAAGT
>JAEUUB010000866.1 GCA_016787745.1 Cyclobacteriaceae bacterium | reverse complement strand
GATCGTGTTAACATTGTGCACGAAACACCGCAGGGAAAATTATATGTAGGCACAGACGTAAACCAACTGGATATTTTGGAGAACAATACATGGAGACATCTGCCCATTAAAACAAGTATAGCTGGAAATGGTGTTCGGGATATCTATGAAGAAAATCCCAACTCCATCTGGCTTGCCACCTACTCAGGAATTATCCATATCCATAATGGAATAGAAACGATTTACTCAACCAGCAACGGAATGCCTGCCAATGATTTCCGAACCATATTAAAAGACAGCAAGGGCTACTTTTGGTTTGGCTCCCGTTCGGGGGGCGCGGTGAAATTCAAGGATGGAAGAATTGAGCAGATATATCAGAAAAACAATGGCTTGGAATCCAACTATGTAATGTCCATAACAGAAGCTGCCAACGGGGATATTTATGTTGGCACAAACAGCGGTGGCATGACGGTGATTTATACCGATGGGGCAACCCGCACGTATCATCTGCGGTCAGATGATGCCGGGATTCTAATCTTCAACGTTGATCAGGATAATACAGGCCGGATTTGGGTTATGGCCAACACAGGGCCCGCTTTGTTTGATGGCGACAGCCTTATAGCTATTCCTCTGCAAGCCGATCCGAAAAGTAAAACTTACTTTGACTGGATCGATAATGGCCAGGGAACCATGTGGATTACCACTAACAATGGTGTGCTTCAAATAGATAAGCAGGTTTTGCTGGAATGCCTGAAGCAGCATAAAGTTGTGCCCGTGCGTTTACTTAATGAAATAGATGGAATGAGCAACAAAGAGTGTACGGGGGCTACGCGTTCAACACGCTCTGCCACAGGAAAGATTTATATTCCTACTCTGGGAGGTGTATGTATCATCAATCCTGCCCGGGAGCAATTTAACAAGGTTATCCCCACAGTGCGCATCAGCCGGTTTGTTACCGATACCGTGGAGCATAACACACTGGCGAAGGAATTGGTTATTGAGCCTGGCCGGTTTCGGTATTCGTTCAGGTTCAGTTCAATTAGTTTCACTGCTCCCGATAGAAATCAGTATCGGTATCAACTAGTGGGGCTGGATAAAGAGTGGAGCGACATCACTACTAAAGGAGAAGTTGAATACACTAACCTCTCACCCGGCCAGTATACATTTCATGTGATGGGCAGCAACGATAATGATATCTGGAATGAAAAAGGGGCATCGTTAACATTTGTGGTGAAACCATACTACTATCAAACCCTTTGGTTTTACATTCTGTGCTTCACTGCATTTCTTGGATCGATCTATGGCCTTTATACCTGGAGAATTACCTTGGCAAAAAAACAAAATGAAGCCTTAAAGAAAGTGAACACAGAATTAGATCGCTTTGTATATAGCGCTTCGCACGATCTGCGTTCTCCCCTTTCGTCAATCCTGGGCTTGATCAATATAGCGCGCATGGATAAGGAAGCAAACCCGATGGATTATTTTAATCTGATCGATAAAAGTGTTCGTAAATTGGATTCTTTTATTCGCGATATCATCGATTTCTCCCGCAACGCACGCCTGGAAATTGAACCCAACCGCGTTGAGTTTGAG
>JAEUUB010000602.1 GCA_016787745.1 Cyclobacteriaceae bacterium | reverse complement strand
ATTGGGGCATAAACAGGATGTATTCCAATCGGACTGGGATAAGTTTAAGTTGTGGGATTTAAAAATGAAGAATGATGAGCCCATCTTCCGTGCCTACTCCATGGCCAACCATCCTGCCGAAGGAAATATTGTAATGCTTAACATCCGCATTGCTACACCTCCGTGGGATCGCGCCAACAATAAATGGATGGATGTAAACCCCGGAATTTGTTCTTCGTATGTTTTCTCGCGTAAGCCGGGCGACAAAGTAACAATCTCTGGCCCCTATGGAGAATTTCACATCAATAAGACGCAACGTGAAATGATATACATTGGAGGGGGTGCTGGAATGGCACCGCTCCGCGCTCAAATCTTCCACTTATTTCATACCGAAAAGACAAATCGCAAAGTTTCTTACTGGTATGGAGGCCGCTCGAAAAAGGAACTATTCTACACCGAGCACTTCAGAAAAATTGAAAAAGAATTTCCAAACTTCAAATTTTACATAGCGCTTTCCGAACCTCTACCCGATGACAATTGGAAGGTGAACAAAAGTCTGGATGACACAGAGGGAGACGGGTACATTGGGTTCATTCACAAAAGCCTTTATGATAATTATCTGGGCAATCATCCCTCACCGGAAGACGTTGAATTTTATTTGTGTGGCCCGCCTCTCATGAATGCGGCTGTTCTTAAAATGTTGGACGACATGGGTATCCCAAAAGAAAACATTCGCTTTGATGACTTTGGTGGATAATAATCCATAAACAAAAGAAACAAAAGGAGGGTGCAGCTCTCCTTTTTTTATTGGTAGGTGTTATAACTTCATTTTTTTAGATTTGTTCAAAAGACTTGTCTTATGGATTTAACTATTTTCTTCTCACCCATCGATGAATCTATTTATACCAAGTCCTACCCCTCCAATTCTTTCTTTAAAAGCATAAAAGTTTATGGCGACAAGATGCCCAACTTTCAGGGTGTTGACATTGCCCTGTTTGGAGTAAAAGAAGAACGCGGCACTACTTCCAATACAGGATGTAGCAAGGGGCCCGATGAAATTCGAAAAAAACTATACAACCTTAAAAAGGGAAATGGTGCTAATAGGATTGTTGACTTAGGAAATCTCAACCCCGGTATTGATCTGGATGAGACCTATGTTCGAATCAGTGAGGTTTGTAGGATTCTGCTTGAGAATAATGTTATGCCTTTACTATTAGGGGGTTCACATGATCTGGATTATGGTCAGTATCGCGGGTATGAAGAAATGGAAAAATTAATCAGTCTGCTTAACATCGATGCCTTTTTAGATTTGGAAGATGGCAAGGAAACACCTGCGGCTAGTCAACATATCCATAGGATACTTTTACACGAACCCAATTACCTGCTTAGTTATACGCATCTTGCCCATCAGTTGTACCTGATCGATCCGCTTTCGGTTTCCGTCTTAGAGAAACTTTACTTTGAGGCATTCCGCATCGGACAAATGAGAAACAATCTTGCTGAAATGGAGCCAGCTATTCGCAATGCCGATTTGCTTTCTTTCGATGTAACCGCCATCCGGTCTTCCGATGCCCCCGGCAACGCGAATGCTCAACCCTTCGGTTTAACCGGAGAAGAGGCTTGTCAGCTTTGCTGGTATGCAGGCATGAATGAAAAACTCAGTTCGGCTGGATTTTACGAGTACAACCCGGATCGGGATGACCCAAATAAAAAAACAGCTGCGGTGGTGGCTACAATGATCTGGTATTTTATAGAAGGATTCTATCATCGTAAGAACGAACACAATTTTAAGAGTAACGATTTTTTAAAGTATGTAGTCTCCATGCCCGCAGAACCAGAGACGCTGGCATTTTATAAAAGCAAGGTGACCGAAAAATGGTGGATGGAAGTTGCCTATCATAAACCCGGTGCACGCTATGCACGCAATAGTATCGTTCCATGCAGCTATACCGATTATCAAACGGCCACGAAAGGCGAAGTTCCCGAACGATACATTAGCACCTTAGCCAAACTTATCTGACTTAAATCTATGAAGAACTTATATTATTTAGCTCTGATTGCCGCTTTGCTATTTTCATGTGGAGATAGTAACAATCCTCAAAAGATAATTGATAATGCTATTGCTGCTTCCGGTGGTGAAAAATATCTGAATTCAACCATTGAGTTTGATTTTCGCGACCGGCACTACGTGGCAAAACGAAACGGTGGAATTTTCTCCTATCAACGGATAACAAAGGATTCAACAAATCTTATACATGATTTTCTTTCTAATGAAGGATTTAAGCGAGAAATAAATGGGGTCGTAGTAAGCGTGCCTGACTCGATGAAAGTTAAATATACTGCCTCGGTTAATTCCGTGATTTACTTCGCGCTTTTACCCTATGGTTTGAACGATCCGGCTGTAATTAAAAAGTTTATTGGCGAAACACAAATCGACTCTAAAGATTACTACGTTATTGAAGTAACCTTTAAACAGGAAAACGGGGGTGAAGATTTTGAGGATGTGTTTCGATATTGGATTGGTAAGGAAAATTATTCCTTAGATTATATGGCCTACTCGTTTGAAGAAAATGGCAAGGCTGACTTTCGGTTCCGGAAAGCTTACAATGCCCGTCTTGTACAAGGCATTATTTTTCTGGATTACATTAATTACAAACCAAAGCAGGAAACAACGATCCATCAATTGGAAGAGCTTTATAAGCAAGGTGCGCTGGAAGAACTAAGTAAAATTGAATTGGTAAATATTCAGGTAAATTGAAAATCAGCCCGTCTTTTTAATTTTCCATAATTCAAGTCCCATATAGGCCAGGGTTACACCTGTGACTATAAGAACTACTTCAAAGTGATCTGTAGAAAGTTGAAACCCTCCCGTAATGGCTTTGTCAACATTATTTAAACCTATCAGCAGGGTAATGCCAAATATCGAAAGCAGAAAAAGGTTATAGACAAGTCCATGTTGGTTTGCCGTTGGGATAACTTTCCTATCATTAACTAATAAAATAAGAAAGTAGGTTAGCAGCGGAAGCACAAAACCGTTCAATGCTTGCACGGTCAGAATCACCGGTATTGGTTTAACTCCACTAAATCCAAAAATAAAGCCAATAAGTAATACAAGCATCCAAACTCCACGCGTCACCCGAATGTTTTTTGATTCCAATACGGTGCTGGCAATAAGAGAAGCGGCATAGGGCGAAGTAATCGATGAAGAAAATCCGGCTGCAAATAATCCGATGCCCAACGCCCAGCCACCTGCAACTCCTAATTGGTCTTGCAGACTGGTTGCCAACTCGGCAAAAGTAGAAAAGCCAGTCGTTAAGGAGCCCGCTATCATAATCCAGCATGTTATCAATCCCCCTATCACAACAGATATTGTTAACCCAACCCGCATCAATGGAATCGTGTGACCTTTACTGATAGCCGATCCAATAAAAATATTGTAGGGAACAATGGTCGTACCTAACAGAGCAAGCGCAATCCATTCACTCCCTTGCGGGAGTTCCGGAATTACAGCAGCGCGAAAGAGTTCAGAGAACGAAAAATGTGTTTGAAAAGCAAGCACCAGAAACGCAATACCCATTATCCCCACCAAAGCGGTCATAATTAATGAAATAGTTCTGCTTCCTCCACGCCATAATACAAGACCAACGGCTACTGTAATTATTACGGTATAAATTTGTCCGTCTCCTTCAGCAAGAAGAGATACACCCGAAACTGCCCCCAGTATATTTCCAGCCTCATAGGCAGCGCACCCGAGCAACACTGGCAAAGCAACTGTCCATTTAATCCAGGCCCCCGCGTTGCCATATCTTTTAGCCAATACTTGACCAAACGTTAATCCGCTGGCGATCGTAATCCGGGCCGAAACTTCCTGAAGAAGGATACAGGCAAGTGTAGCAAAAACCACCGCCCATATTAGCTGAATTTGAAAGAGCGATCCGGCTGTAATGGCTGTGGTAATGGTGCCTGGTCCAATAAACGCTGCCGAGATTACAGACCAAAGTACAACGTTAGATATGTTTCCGGATGGCTTCACTTTGGTGCAATTTGATTAAATTTATAAAGTGTCCTTTACCTAGGAGCATAAGGATGTCTATAGCAAGAAATGCTTTGCAATTCACTTTTTAAAGTATTGAAAAATTTATGATTCAACCTAACTATTTACACCTAATACGCACCCTGTTGCTTTTATTCATGATTATGATGGCTTGTCGTCCATCAAACAAAATTGGCAAGCTTGTGGGCGTACCGAAGGAAAAATCTCTTGAGAATACCTTTTGGGTATTAGATGAAATAAGTGAAAAAACCGTCAGCACGAACAATGGCAGCAAACCATTCATTGAATTGAATGCCGGGACTAAAAGCATTTCCGGATTTGGGGGGTGCAATAAGCTCTTGGGCAGTTACCAACTTACCGGCAAAAAAATAAAATTCACAACAGCATCCACCAGAATGTTTTGTGAACAAAGTATGGAAGTTGAAACCCATTTTTTAGAGGCGTTAACTTCAGTAAACGGGTTTGAAATAAAAGACCATGAGCTTTATCTAAAAAGTGACACTAAAATTATTTTAAAATTTCATGCTGAGACTCTTCGGAAAAACTGACTCTTAGGGGCATTTATACAAATAGAATCGACTTTTCGCATTAAAACTCTTGGCTCTAACAGATATTATTCGTATCTTAAAAAATTGTATAATGTGAAACCTAACCTACAGAGACATGAGAGCAAAGTTTTTTTTAAGTACTGTACTATGTTTAACAACTTTTTTTTCCTTCGCACAGGATACAGCTGTAAGTGAAGAAGAGTTGACCAAGTATGCAACGGTCATGGATTCAATTAATGAAATGACCCTTGCTGTTCAGGCAACCCTTTCGGATATGGTGAAGGAGTCGGAAGTGATGAATGGAACGCGCTACAACGAGATTTCAAAAATAATTGATGACCCAACCAAATTGAATGAGGCCCAAGCAACTCCTGAGGAAATCGCTTTTGTAAATGCAGTAGCTGAAAAAAAGAAGGAAGAAACCGTTAAAATAAATCAGGCCTTTCAAAGCCTTGCAAAAGATTATCTGGGGGCCTCCACGTATAATAAAGTTAAGAAGGCCCTCTCTACCGATCCGGAATTAAGGAAGCAATATGATGCGCTGATTTCCGAAATGGAAAAAGATAACGAGCAAGTAATATCAGAAGGCTAACGATTTACAGCGCGAAATTTAAAGCATAAAAAAAGGGACAAGTAAATTCTACTGCCCCTTTTTTTATTTCTACTAAAACCAAATCTACGAATCACTCAAAAGAGTATTTAATCTGTTATTTATAAACTCTGATTCAATTGGTGGCATCTGCTCCGTTCTGGCTTTAATTTCCGCATGCACCCTGGCAAGAGATTCAACTTTCTGAGTTTCAAACCCATGTTCTTCAATTTTCAATAAATGATCATAAGGACCCGTAGAGGAAATTAGTTTAACAAAGATGGGAGCCGTTTCAACCGCAATGAATAACAGCAGAATAAACCAATTTGCCAGCGCAATAGAATAACTTTTTTCAGCCAAACGATGTAAGGCTTCCATCCGATTGGCGGGCCCATCAATTTTCCTTCTTTCTAAGTTTTGAACTTCCGCTAAGCGAATTGAGTCATTGCGCGACAGTATCTCCGACTTTTCCCAGATTAACAGATTATTTCGGGCCACAAGTTTTTCTAATTCCGCGGAAGCCTTATCCGCCTGGTCTTTCTTTACCTTGTATATAGGCCCCAGGTTTTTGCGTTTACTCCCTCCGGTTCCGTCCGCTTCCTCTCTGGCTTGCCGATCCAATTCATCCCGAGTCAGAGCCTTCAATTCAATTTCTTTTTTCAATTGAGCAATCTCGGCTTTCAGTTTCTCTTGATCGGCAGTAAACCGGGCCGCTACAGCAGCCTCTTGCGCAGCAAACAGTTCTTGCTCCATTAGAGTTAATTCAGATTGAATTTCCTTCTCAAAGATTTTAAGC
>JAEUUB010000860.1 GCA_016787745.1 Cyclobacteriaceae bacterium | reverse complement strand
TATGGCAAAATAGTATTTACTGTGCTTTAGAGAACCCCAAAGTAGGGGCTTGAGTTTCAATTTTCCTAAACTTTTTCTAAAACTTTGTTTACCCTGAAAAAATGGCGTTTTTAGCGCCAAATTGACGTTTACATTAATGATCGAGGACAATTATAAGCAGCGTGGATTAAGGAACAAACTGGTTAAAAAACTGCAGGAAAAGGGCATTTCAGACAGCCGGGTATTAGCTGCCATTGGTAAAGTGCCCAGACACGCTTTTTTTGATGATGCCCTCCTAAATCATGCCTACGAAGACAAAGCCTTCCCTATTGGTGAGGGGCAAACCATTTCCCAGCCATATACGGTGGCCTTTCAATCAGAAAAGCTCAAAATCAAACCTGGGGACAAAGTTTTGGAAATAGGCACCGGATCTGGCTATCAGGCAGCTGTTCTCCTTGAAATGGGTGCAAAAGTCTATACCATTGAGTACAACCGAAAACTCTATGACCGAACCCGGGATTTTCTTCCTCAACTCAGCTATCAGCCTTACTTCTTTTTTGGTGATGGCTCAAAAGGAATTCCTGCCAAAGCCCCGTACGATAAAATTATTGTAACCGCGGGGGCTCCTGTTGTTCCAACGGCCCTTACAGATCAACTGGCGGAGGCTGGTATTCTATTGATCCCCGTGGGGGATCGCGAGCGTCAAAAAATGCTTCGGATTACTAAAGTGAAAAACGAATTGAAGAAAGAAGAGTTCGATTTCTTTGCGTTTGTTCCTCTTTTAGGCGAGCAAGGTTGGAAGTAATTTCTTAAAAGTTTCAAAATCGGTACCAATAGAAATAGACTGCTTCTTGCCTTTCATAAATGCCTTCAATTTTTCGGGAAATTCTATTTCATGATCGATAGCATTCTCCACTACCTCTCTAAATTTTGCGGGATGTGCAGTCTCTAAAAACAAGCCTGTATATCCGGAATTACTTTTCATAAAATCTTTTAAGCCCAGGTAGCCAATGGCTCCATGAGGATCTAAAACATATCCGAATTGACTATGGATACGTTTCATTATTTCCTTTGTTTCCTTGTCCGTATAAGAATAGCCACTAATATCCTTCGAGAGTTTTTCAAAATCAGAGTCATATATATCCATCATCCGCGCAAAGTTACTGGGGTTACCAACATCCATCGCATTGCTAATCGTCTGCTTTGATTTGCGTGGCTCAAATATTTTTGTTTTTAAATACTCAGGTATTACATCATTTATATTGGTAGCTGCCACAAACGTATCAATTCCTAACCCCATTCTTTTTGCCAGCAGTCCCGCTGTTAGGTTACCGAAATTTCCACTAGGCACGGATATAACTACTTTTTTCCTTGAATCCCTTATCTGCGCTACCGCATAGAAATAATAAAACATTTGCGGAATTAGCCGCGCGATGTTGATGGAATTGGCTGAGGTAAGAAATAACTTCTGTTTTAATTGATTATCTAAAAATGCTTCCTTCACCAGTCGTTGACAATCATCGAAAGTACCTTTAACCTCCAGGGCAATAATGTTGCTGCCTAATGTAGTGAATTGTTTTTCCTGAACTTCACTTACTTTCCCTGAGGGATAT
>JAEUUB010000598.1 GCA_016787745.1 Cyclobacteriaceae bacterium | reverse complement strand
CCATCTACAATGCCGCCCATTACCTGTTGCCGCGCCCCACTCTTATTTACTACAATGCCACAGTCCGCGGCCGCGTAAATCTTTTTTAACTCGGGTGTACCCTGCTTCATTTCCACTTCGGCTACCTGGGCCACATACGAGCGGTGCGAAAAGTAAACGCTGAAACCCTGCGCCAGATTTTTCTTTGTCCCCCATCCCGATTTCTCCGCCACCAGGTTGATCACTCCTTTCATCCGGTCAATGTCGTATTTAACAGCTCCGGTGGGCGCTGTCTTCGCTTTTTCCAACAAAGCCAGCCGGAATTGAACGGGATCTTTTTTTGCAGCCAGCGCCACTTCATCCAAAAATGCCTGCTCCGCGAAAGCGAGAAAATTAGTAATAGGCGCGCGCCATGCACCGGTAGTTATGGGCGACTGATGTTCGATGGAATCAATCAATAAATTTTCAACCGCGCCACTGGGGAAATTATCTTCCCGCGTAGGGTTGCCCGCGTTAATTCCCACACCCCGTAATTTATATCCGATCAGATTACCCTGCGCATCCAATGCCGCTTCAAACCGGTAACGCACTGCCGGCCGGTAGCTACCGCCCATCATATCATCTTCGCGGGTCCAGGTTACTTTAACAGGAGCTTTGATAAGACTGGAAAGTTCAGCAGCCTCCAACACATAGTCGGCCTTAAGCCTGCGACCAAATCCCCCACCCAACCGGGTGAGTTCAAGGGTAATTTTTTCAGGAGCAATTCCTAACAGCGTAGCGGTTGCATTGCGTGCCATATCGGGTGTTTGCGAAGGCCCAACCAATTCCACACCATCGGGGCGCACATGGGCAAAGAAGTTCATCGGCTCCATGGGGCTATGCGATAAAAACGGACATTGATACTCGCGCTTAATAACCTGCGCGGCCGATTTAAAAGCGGCCTCTACATCCCCATCTTTTCGTCTTACGGTTGCATCGGTTCTATTCAGTGCTTCTTTAAAAATCCGGTCATGATCGCTGGTGCTTTCAATGTTGCCTTCCTTTTCGTATTCGATCTTTACTGCTTTGCGCGCCTTGTTTACTTCCCAGGTAGATTTACCTACTACGGCTACATTATTTTTAAACGTTACCACATCCACAATACCCGACATGGCTTTGGCGGCTGCCGAGTCGACAGATTTTATTTTCATACCAAACGCTGCCGGCCGCTGAATCATTGCGAACAGCATTCCCTCGCGATAAAAATCCAATCCATACAGCGGCTTGCCGGTAACCATTTCCAGGTTGTCGACATTGTGTATGGCCTGCCCAATAATTTTAAAATCTTTTTTGTCTTTTAGTTTCACTTCCGTGGGAACCGGAACGGAAGCGGCCTCGGTGGCCAGTTCACCATACGTTAATTTGCGCCCATCCGAATGAATGACCGTTCCCTCTTTTGTAGTGAGCGATCCCACGGATGTATTCCATCGTTTTGCTGCGGCTTCCATCAACATTTGCCGTGCCGTTGCGCCCGCTTTGCGCAACCGCTCCCAGCTATGCGGAATGGCTCCACTGCCACCCGTAAGCTGGCGTTCGTATTTTTTTGTATCCAACGCAGCCTGTACCACGTTTACTTTTTTCCAATCGGCATCCAACTCTTCCGCTACAATCATCGGAAAGGAAGTTTTTATATTCTGCCCTAACTCGGGGTTAGGAGAAAAAATAGTAATCACATTATCCGTTGAGATCGAGAGATAACTATTGAAATCAACCAGGTCCGCAGGCAAATTCGATTTGTTTAAAACTTCCAATCCGGAAGCAGCCCCTTCGCGCCAGCCAAAGCCCAACACCAAACCACCACTGGCAGCTATCCCTACTTTAATAAAATCCCGTCTGGTTGTTTTTGTGGTATTCATATCACTTTATTTTAGACGATGCTAATACAATGGCTTCTTTAATCCGATGATAGGTTCCGCAGCGACAAATATTTCCATTCATAGCCGTGGCAATCTGATCTTCGGTGGGAGAAGGTGTTTTTGCCAGCAGCGCTGCGGCATTCATTATCTGGCCTGCCTGGCAATATCCGCATTGGGGCACATCCACTTCCATCCACGCTTGTTGCACCGGATGATCTCCTTTTTCCGAAAGTCCCTCAATGGTGGTAATCGCATTTGAACCCACGGCAGAAACCGGTAAGGAACAGGATCGGGCCGCGACACCATTAATATGTACTGTACACGCGCCACACTGGGCAATGCCGCAACCATACTTGGTGCCCACCAATCCCAGACTATCTCTCAATACCCACAACAACGGAGTATCGGGCAATACGTCAACATTGCGGGTTTCGCCATTTACCTTAATTGAATATGCAGCCATAGTATTTTGAAGTTAGAGGTTGATCGTTTTGAATTTTGAAATCAGAAAGGAAGGTAAGTAATTCTATTCGCAAAATGAAGTTAAAATTTGTTAACAGGCCCGGGGCGGTATGAATGGAGGGATTCAGGGATTTTTTACTTAATGACGCTAAAATCAAAACCACTATCGCCTTTTTACACCGCGCACCGCTTCGGCTGTCCACGGATCTTCGGGCCAATGATGGCGAGGATACCGCATGCGCAATTCTTTACGCACTTCGTGGTAAGTGGTTTTCCAAAAACTTTTTAAGTCTTGTGTAACCTGCACCGGTTTATATCCTGGAGAAAGTAAATGCAAAAGAATTTTGGTTCGGCCCTCATTAACGGTTGGCGTTTCCAGCAACCCAAACATTTCCTGCAGACGCACTTCCATTACCGGAGGCTGACCATCCGCAGAATATTTCACTTTGATCAACGAACCACTGGGCACCTGCAGGCGTGCGGGAGCTAGTTGATCTAACCGGGTGCTGAGTTGCCAGGGCAATAAGCCCGCGAGTATATTTTTCAGATCCAACCTTGCAAAATCTATACGCTTCGAAACTTTGTCGAGATAAGGTGCCAGCCAGATTTCTGTGGACGCCAGCAGATGTTGATCGCTCACATCGGGCCAGTCTTCATCCGGTCGCCACATACGTGCATTCAGCACCCGGGCCTGCCACTCGTAATCGGCCTCAGTCCAATTCAAAATCTTCAATCCCTCTGTGCGAACCCCTTCACACAAAATCTTAATCCTGATTTCACTTTCTATTTCGGCAATGGGTTTTGAAGAAAGTACGGTGTTACCGATTCGCTTTTGCCTTGTAGCGGTAATCATGCCGAGGTCAGAATCCCACGCAATAATCTCTGCTTCCTTTGCCCGATGCATCAGATCGGATTCGCGCAAGGGAGCAGCCAGAAAAATTTTTCCTTCACCCCTTCCTGCGTCCAACTGGGCGACTGATATCCAGGACTCCCGCATCAGCGGATCGTGATCGGGCAAACACGCCACGCGGCCATTCGCCAACTTATACCGTATGCTTTGCTTCGCTTGTTGTCGGGCAATCCGCTCGGGATACGCTTCGCTCACCAACTTACCAATCTCTGTATCTACAGGAATAGTATTATCTGCCTCTCTTTTAAAAATTCTGCGCCACGAAGCAGCCAGTCGTTCGATGCGTTCTAAAATATTTCTATCCGCGGATACACGCTCGCCCTTGCGCCACTTCCGCAGCACTTCCACCCGCAAGGATAAATCAGTGCCTGCTTCTTTGGATAACGGATCTTGTTCTTCCAGCACCGCAGCAATGTCGGTAGCAAGTTCTTCTTCGCCCGATGAAAACAAAAGCATGTGCGCGAGGCGTGGATGTGTGGGCAACTGCAGCATCTCTTTACCCCGGATCGTAATTTTATTTTCGGCTAATGCGTCAAGATTATGTAATAGTTCGCGTGCCTGCAAAACGGCACCTTCGGGCGGGGTGTCAATCCACGTAAGTTCATTGATGTTTTGTACCCCCCAATTTGCTAACTCCAAAACCAGAGAAGAAAGATCGGCCTCCATAATTTCCGGTTGGCGGTTGGCAGCAAGTGTATGTTGTTGCGACTCGGCCCACATGCGATAAGTAACTCCTGGCCCGAGGCGGGCTGCACGACCGGCCCGTTGATCCGCGGCCGCTTTGGTAACCCGAACTGTTTCCAAACGTGTAAGTCCACTGCGCGGATCAAACCGGGGCACACGCGCATACCCTGCATCAATCACTGTGGTGATTCCCTCAATCGTTAAAGATGTTTCGGCTATCGATGTGGCCAATACAATTTTTCTTATTCCTTGCGGATGCGGCAGGATCGCTTCCTGTTGTTTTCTAAACGGAAGATCACCGTACAACGGAACAACGGTTGCCGAAATGCTTTCCGATTCCAGGGAACTTGCCACGCGTTGGATCTCCCCTGCTCCGGGTAAAAAAACAAGCACATCCCCCGACTGCTCTTTGAGTGCCCGCCTGATTACACGCGTGGTTGCAATGGCTAACGAAGTATTTGCTTCAGGAGAAATGTATAGGTAAGTGTTCGGAAACTGTCGCCCCAGGCTGGTAAGTATGGGCGCGTTGCCTAAACATTCTGAAATTTTTTCTCCGTCCAGCGTGGCCGACATAATGAGGATGCGCAAATCAGCACGCAACAAACCTTGAACTTGTCGGCAAAGAGCCAGGGCGAGATCGGCCTGCAAACTGCGTTCATGAAATTCGTCAAAGATGATCAGGCCCACATCCTCTAGCGCATTATCGGATTGAACCTTGCGGGTAAGAATTCCTTCGGTTACAACTTCAATACGCGTGCTTGCACGCACTTTGTTTTCAAACCGCACTCTATAACCAGCGGTTTGTCCAACTTCTTCATTCAAAAGATCGGCCATGCGCATGGCTACCGAGCGGGCAGCCAGTCGTCTGGGTTCCAGCATAACTATTTTCTTATCCTTAAGCCAAGACTCCTGCAAAAGTTGCAAGGGCAAAATTGTGCTTTTGCCGGCCCCGGGAGGTGCCTGAAGTATGAGTGTGTTGTTTGTTGCAAACAACTCCTTTAAAGAAGGAACAATCTCCAGCACCGGATAATCCATCGCGCAAATTACTAAAGAGCGATCGATCTGTCAGGGAATATCCACATGGTAAACATCCAACGCATTGCGTTTAATGCCCGATACAAAAAATCCGCCCGCCTGAGGAATGTCTTCAAGCAGATCAAACACGGTGCAGTCTTTGGGCAACGCTGTGAAGATGAGTAAAAAGGAAAAGGTAATCTTACCCGGAATAACCGTCCACTGCGGAGCGTACGAAATATTTTCCGCATGAATCAATTCACTCCGCACCCCGGAACTTCTGTCGATCAGATACGTAGACCGCCACACCCGTATTAGCATTTCGTCCATCTCATTTTTAAAGTAGCAGTGCACATATACGTGCGAATCCTCCAGGGTTTGAGGATCGATTTGAGTCAGCACATCTGTTTCGACAGTCGGTTTAACTTTGGGTTCTACGGTTGCAGAACGGGTTGAGGTAAAATTCATATCAATGCGTAGAGTAAGGAATCATACATCAAATATACGTTCTGTTCCTCGACCCTACACCCAACAGGTTTGCGACCCTCTTACCTGTTGTTGATATATGAAAATCACTATATTGTATTTTGTTATAAAGAAAACCATAGTTCATGGCAGCTTTACTCATCAGTAGTTTTGAAGAATTTGCAACCTATAATGGTAAAGAGCTTGGCGTATCGGACTATCTGAAGATTACGCAGGAACAAATCAATTTGTTTGCCGATGCCACGCTTGATCATCAATGGATTCATACTGACCCCAAACGGGCGGCAACAGATACCCAGTTTAAAAGCACCATCGCCCATGGATATCTTACGCTATCACTCGTTCCTCATCTTTGGGATCAGATTGCTGAGTTCCGGAATATAAAAATGATGATCAACTATGGGATTGAAAAGTTTAAATTCAATCAACCGGTATTGGTGAACAGTGAGGTTCGGTTAAAAGCAAAACTTCACTCCATCGCCAACTTGCGGGGGATTACCAAGTTTGAAGTAGACGTTACGCTGGAAATAAAAGGCAATCCCAAGCCCGCCTTCAATGGTCTCCTTGTCTTTCTGTATCACTTTCATTGATTACTCCCCGTGTTCCGGGTCACCTTGGTAAAACTCCTGCAGCGATCCAAAATAAGAGTCTGTCCAGCCGGCTACAATATCTTCAAAATCTTCATCGGGAATATTGGTATGCCGTAACTCCACGGACGTGCCCTGATCATGCGGATGGAGTTTAATGGTAACAATGGAATCCTCCGGTTGATCGCCAAAATACCATTGTTGCACAAGTTTCTTATCCTTTTCGAACTCCAGATTTTTGCCCACAATGCTGCCATCCCACAACGAAAATTCGGAACCGACTTCCGGCTTCATTTCGGCCACATCGCCACTCCATAAATGAATAGTTGCTTCGGTGGTTAAGGCAAGATACACCTGATCGGGTGTTGTCGGGATAATAAAGTATTTTTTGAAATCTTTCATTATAAATCTAAACTATAAAGATAACTCTTTCCTTAAAAGACTAGTTTTCATTCTCTATTTTTAGGCCTTCATTACCTGAACCGAACCGGCTCTTTTTATGGATTTCTATCTCATTTTTGTGGTCATTCTTATGGCCATTGCCGTTGTTGATCTGATCGTGGGCGTGAGCAATGATGCCGTAAACTTTCTGAACTCGGCCATAGGATCCCGGGTTGCCTCTTTTCGGGTTATTCTTGTTATCGCCAGTCTGGGTATACTGGCAGGCTCGCTCTTCTCCAGCGGTATGATGGAAATTGCCCGCAACGGTATTTTCAATCCCAACTTTTTTTCATTCGACAAAATCATCATCGTGTTTTTAGCCGTCATGCTAACCGATATCATCCTGCTCGATTTCTTTAATTCCCTTGGCCTCCCTACCTCCACAACTGTTTCGTTAGTATTCGAATTATTGGGCGCAGCCCTGGTAACAGGTCTGTTGATTGCCTTCGATAGAAACGAGGGTTTTGAAACCTGGCACCACATCATTAACTATTCCAGCGCGGTAACAATCATAGGTGGGATTTTCTTATCCGTGTTTCTTTCCTTCCTTGTGGGGGCCGTAGTGCAACACATCGCCCGCATCATTTTTACATTCAAATTAAAAAAGACACTTAAAAAATATGGCGCTATCTTCAGCGGGTTCGCGATCGCTTCCATCATATACTTTCTGTTGATTAAAGGCGCGAAAGGAAGTTCCTTCATTACCGATGCACAGATTAAGTGGATCACTGCCAACACGTGGTTAATCCTCATCGTGTCGGTGGTGTTCTGGTCCATCCTTATTCAGGTACTTATGTGGTGGAAGAAAATCAATCCGCTTAAAGTGGTTGTATTGTTAGGAACATTTTCGCTGGCGATGGCCTTTGCGGGAAACGACCTGGTAAATTTTATTGGCGTGTCGGTGGCGGGTCTTGTTTCGTTTCAGGCCTGGACCGCTTCGGGGATTCCCGCTACTGACTTTTCGATGAATATTCTAAATGAAAAAATTGCCACGCCCTCCTGGATTTTATTTACCGGGGGCGTTATTATGGTAATTACACTCTGGACGAATTCCAAAAGCAGAAAGGTTACAGAAACTGAGGTGTCGTTGGGAAGACAGGATGAAGGTGACGAAAAGTTTAAACCTAACGTTGTATCGCGCGCGCTGGTGGGCAGCGGTATGTGGTTAGGCCGGCAGGCTGAAAAAATTATGCCCGAAAGCTGGTCAAAAAATTTGTCCATCCGGTTTGAAAAAGATACAACCCAAGCCGTAGCCGATCAGGCTTCTTTCGATTTAATTCGTGCCAGCATCAACATGGTAGTGGCCAGTGTGCTTATTGCTTATGGAACTTCTCAAAAACTTCCGCTTAGTACCACCTTTGTCACCTTTATGGTGGCTATGGGATCTTCGTTTGCCGATCAGGCCTGGGGCCGAGAGAGCGCGGTGTATCGAGTAGCCGGTGTGATCAATGTAATAGCAGGCTGGTTGATTACGGCCATAGTTGCCTTGCTGGCCAGTGGGCTGCTGGCGTTTATTATGTATAAGACCGATCCTATCGGGCCGTTAGTGCTCACCGTAATGGCTGCCTTTCTGTTGGTGCGCAGTCACGTGGTTTTTGCTAAGAAATCGAAAGCGGAGAAAGCGGAAAATCAACTTTTAGAAGTTAAACACCTGAGTGTGCCTCAAGCCATCAGCGAAAGCAAGAACAACACGGCAAAAACCTTGAAGACCATCCGGGAGGTTGTTATCCAAAGTTTGCGGGCTCTATTAAGGGAAGATCAGGGCACGCTTCGCAAATCAAAAGAAGAACTGGAGAAACTGAAAGTTCAAACAGAAAAATTCGATTCCAAGATTATCAAGTTTGTACGCAAAATCGAAAAAGGAAATTTAGATACCGGACGGCTCTATATTTTAGTTTTTGATTTGATGCAGGATCTTTATCAAAGTGCGCAACTAATTAATGAGTT
>JAEUUB010000813.1 GCA_016787745.1 Cyclobacteriaceae bacterium | reverse complement strand
TGATCATTATAGCTATTAACCCTGTTTTAAGGAGGCTTAGAAAGGCTTTCATAAAGTGGTAAATTGGCTTGGTTATTGAAATGTGGTTGGTCAAATGTCCCTAATTTTAATAACTTCGAATAATTTTATTAGGTAAAATGTATAGAAAAGGTGCTTTAATCTTCGCCTTGCTTTTCCTGCAAGTAACGCTTGCCATAGCTCAAAAAGTCAAATACAAAGATTTGATTGAGTTGTTGAACGCCAAGCAGTATGAAATGGCTGAGCCTTTTCTAAAACGCTACTTAAAAGATAATGATGATAATGCCAGTGCCTACCTGTACATGGGCATTATCTATCAGGAAAAGTCGCTGCAAAATGACCTTCTTAAGCAAACGGAGGCCCTAATTCTCAATTTGGATTCCGCGATTTTCTTTTATGAGAAGGCGCATCCAATGATCACCGAAAAGGAGATCAAAAAGAATGATGAAAATTACCAGATGTATACCCGGAGAGATCTACGCACGGGAGAGTTTGGCATCAAGCAATCCGATGTACAGCTAGATCTCGAAACGCGTACCAAGGCGCTGAAGGAAAAACGGGATAAAGTAAAGCCCCTGAAAAATCATTTTGTTCAGTCCGAAATATTGTATCTCCGATCGATGGATTTCTTTAAAGCGATTCAGGAGAAATTTGCCAACGAAAAGGAACTGTTCCTTCGGTCCGATGACCAGCTCTTGGTTGAACTCAACAATCTCATGGCCGTCTATGACTCAAGCCAGGTTGCTTTTAAAAGTTATAAATCCATTCTTCAAACGCTGGGTAAATCCAATTACAATCAGGAATTAACACTGTTGGAGATCAAGGATTTTAAAAAGGATGGCCTTTCAACAACTGACTTCCTGAGCAATGACGTAAAGCTTTGGGATTATTCCGGGTGGTCTAAGAAATCATTTGATCTTATCCAAAAGGAGATTATCCCGTTGCGACAAAATCTGATCTCTTATGACATTGAAATTAATAAACTAAGCAAGAAGCTAAAGACGGATTCTGTTTCTGTTAAGAGCGATTTGACGAAACTTATTGATAAGCTCCTTGTAACTCAATTAAAGAAGTTTGATCCGGATCCGTTACCGGCCAGTGTTTTTAATATGAAAGTGGCTGAATTAGAATATTACTCGGACTTAATTATTAATAAACCGTTCCGTGATTCTGCCAACATAGCGTTGCAAATGACTTGTCTCGAACAGGAAATAAAGTCTGCCCATAAACTTGACAGCATCGCTTCCTTATTGGTAAAACGTGATTTTGAAAAGGAAGCATTAGACTACAATCACTTTATTACCAATGCGTATGGCACGGTAGCGGTGCTTAAAGCCATGGTAAAAGCGACTCAGGATTTTGCTCATCGCGAATTATCGAATCGCGAGAAGATGTGGGAACATACCATGCAATCGCTAAAATGGGTTTTTGTAGAAAAGGACTCTATTCCTCTTTATGCCGAGGAGTCTGAGACCAGGCCTTACAAACCCCTGACCTCCAACGATAATTATACCCTGGGGTTAAAGTATACCGACTCGCTGGCTGTTGGGTATTTTTATACGATTCCACCTTCCCGGAAGGCGGACGTTGTTGC
>JAEUUB010000770.1 GCA_016787745.1 Cyclobacteriaceae bacterium | reverse complement strand
AAATTGGCATAAGAAAAGTGATGGGAGCCAGCGTGCCTCAAATTGTTAGCATGATGTCCACAGAATTTGTAAAACTCGTGCTTATCGCATTTGTTATTTCTGTGCCCCTTGCCTGGTATTGCATGACGAAGTGGCTGGAAGTTTTTTCTTACAAAACATCTATCGAGTGGTTCATCTTTGCACTGGCGGGTTTTATCGCGTTAGCGATAGCTCTGATAACAGTAAGTTTTGAATCCGTTAAATCCGCGATGAGCAACCCTGTTGATAGTCTTCGAAGTGAGTAATGTAATAAAATTTATAAAAGTTCGATTATGCTGCGTCATTACATAACTCTGGCCGTCCGTAACCTTTGGAGAAAAAAGGTTCATGCTGCCATTAACATCTTTGGATTGGCAACCGGAGTAAGTGCCTGCCTGGTTATCTATCTGATTGTAACATTTGAATTAAGTTATAATCAGGACATACCAGGCTATGAGCGCATCTATAGGATCCATTCGCAATTCAGTGGCTCTTTTACAGGATTGAATCGGGGCGCACCAACGGCTGTGGCACCTTTTATCAGCGAAAATTTTAAAGACATTGAGGCCACCGCTTTGTTTTTTGGTTTTAGCTCTAAAGTACAAATCCCAACGCCTTCCGAGCTAAAAAATATGGAGCGCCAGCAAACAGTATGTTTGGCTGACTCGGGTTATTTCAAAGTCTTCCATTTTTATACGTGGCTGGCAGGTTCTGTAAGAGCCTTATCAAGACCCAATGCAGTAGTCTTAACGAAAAGCCAGGCAAAGAAATATTTTGGAGACATTTCTGTCGAGTCCATGCTTGGTAAAGAGGTAATCTACAGAGATTCCCTATCAACTCAGGTGGTAGGTATTGTTGATGATCCTTCTTTCAAAACCGACCTGGAATTCACCGATTTCATTAGTTCTGCAACGCTGGAATCAAGTTGGATAAAAAATAATTTTACACTTAACGATTGGAACAGCACGAACAGCAGTACCCAGGTATTTATTAAAACAACAGAAAACAGTAGTCATGCGGATGTGCTTGCTCAACTTTCGCTGCTTGCTAATGAATATAATGAGAGAAACGAGTGGGCTACTAACAGTTTTAATGCGCAACCCCTAACCGACCTTCACTTTAATCCGGAGACCGGTATTTTTGATAGCAGTCGGGACGCAGCACACAAGCCAACGCTGATAACCCTTTCGTTTGTCGCAATTCTGCTTCTGGTGATTGGAGCTATAAATTTTATTAACCTGGAAACCGCGCAAGCTGTGAAGCGTGCAAAAGAAGTGGGCATACGCAAAGTACTGGGAAGCGTTCGTAGCCGACTGATTCTTCAGTTTCTATGCGAGAGTATTTTGTTGACTGCATTAAGCTTGCTGATTGCTCTGCCTCTTGCCGAAGGTGGGTTAGTATTTTTCAATGAGTTTGTACCCAAAGGACTTGAACTTAACATAATGCAGATAATTCCATTCTTACTCGGTATACTATTATTTGTGGGTGTTTTTGCCGGGACGTATCCCGCTTTCGTGCTTTCTTCATTTCTTCCGGTTCAGGCTCTTAAAAATGCTACCTACGATTCGGGGAACAGCCGTGCTTCTTTTCTTCGTAAATCGTTAATTGTTTTTCAATTCACCTTTGCGCAGGTGCTTATTCTTATTACGCTGGTAATAGGCTGGCAAATTCGGTATGTACTTACTAAAGACCTGGGTTTTACCAAAGAGGCTATTATTTATTTTCACACACCCTGGCATGAAAAGAATGACAAAACTCAAATACTAAAAAATGAACTCACATCCTTACCCGAGATCAGCGATGTTTCCCTGAGTGGATCTCCGCCCTCCGCCAATGGCTGGAGCTCTCAATCCGTTAAGTATACAGGCAAAGAAGAAATTAAATTCGATGCTTTCCGGAAATTTGGAGACACGCGCTATCTGGAATTTTACGACATACAATTATTGGCCGGTCGAAATTTATTGCCCAGCGATACGGTGAAAGAACTTATCATAAACGAAACAATGATGAGGGAAATGGGCATTGAAACACCCGAGGAGGCAATCGGACAAACTATTGACATGGGAGGTCAGTTGCCCATTGTAGGAGTGGTGAAAGATTTTCACACAAAAACCTTGCGCAAAAAAATTGACCCGGTAATGATAGCTAATGAGGAAAAGAATTTTTCGTGTGTTAATGTTAAGCTCGCCCCGACCGAAGGCGGCATGCAACCAGGTATTGAAAAGATTAAAGACGCCTGGACAAAAATTTACCCGGATGTTCCTTTTAAATATGAATTTCTGGATGAAACCATTTTTAATTTCTATAAGACCGAGAGGCGAACTTCAAAACTTGCCAATACCGCAACCGGAATGGCTATATTCATTTCTTGCCTTGGATTGTTTGGCCTTGCCTCATTTACAACTAC
>JAEUUB010000713.1 GCA_016787745.1 Cyclobacteriaceae bacterium | reverse complement strand
AATGACGACAGTGAACTGCTCGTGCCACGCATTCTTAAATTACACGAGCGGTTTAACACAATGAACTAAAAAACGTTTTTCTAACTTCCATTCATACATTTCTTTTATCAATGAAAAAGACCCTAATTACCGTTGCTATTGTTGCGGTTGTCATATTCCTGCTAGCCTTGCCAAAACTGAATTTGTTTAAGAAGGGTGAAGAAGCCCAGCAAGGGGCACCAGGACCCGGAGGCAATAGAGCGCTAACAGTTGATGCATTAGTCCTTAAACCCTCGCATCTTGACAATAAGCTCAACGTAACAGGTTCGGTGTTAGCCAATGAATCGTTAGAACTTAAAAGTGAAGTTTCGGGCAAGATCACCTCGATCTCTTTTAGAGAAGGAAAGCAAGTAAAAAAAGGAGACTTACTGATTCAGACCGATGATGATGAAATTCTAGCTCAGCTAACCAAGCAGAAATATAACCGTAAGCTCAATGAAGACAACGAGTTTCGCCAGCGCAAACTTCTGGAAAAAGATGCCATTAGCCAGGAAGAATATGATAATGCCTTGAATCGGTTAAACACCACCGAGGCGGATATTCAACTGCTTGAGACTCAGCTAAGCAAAACCCGAATTCGTGCACCCTTTGATGGTGTAATTGGTCTGCGTTTCGTTAGCGAAGGCGCCTATATTTCTTCCAGCACAGTGATAGCCACCCTATATAGCATTTCGCCTGCTAAAATTGATTTTGCGATACCCGGTCGATATAGCACGCAAGTGGCTCCCGGAAAGAAAATTCGGTTCACCATTGAAAGTGATCTGAAAATTTATGAAGGGGAAGTATATGCAATTGAACCTCGCATTGACCCGGATACACGCACTTTAAAAATCAGGGCGCTTGCCGATAACAAAAATGGCAACCTGCTGCCGGGTCAGTTTGTAAAGGTTGAGTTGATTCTTCAATCAAATGAAAATGCTATTCTGGTGCCTACGGAAGCGGTTATTCCAGAGCAGGAGGGAAAGAAGGTATATGTTCTGGAAAACGGAAAAGCGAAAGAAGTAAAGGTTGAAACGGGGATTCGTACAGCAAACATGCTGGAGATCTTATCTGGGTTAAAAGCAGGAGATACTTTACTGACCACAGGGATTTTACAATTGCGCGCGGGTATGGGCATTCAAATTTCAAAGTTGGATTAGGAGAGTCGTAAAAAATTTAAAAACAATATGGCAAGCTTATCAATAACAAGTATTAACAGACCAGTTTTGGCCATCGTCATGTCATTGGTCATTATCTTGTTTGGGGTAATTGGCTTTATGTTTTTGGGAGTCAGAGAATTTCCCAGCGTGGATCCTCCGGTAGTAACTGTTTCAACCAGTTATGTAGGGGCTAACTCCGATGTTATCGAATCTCAA
>JAEUUB010000683.1 GCA_016787745.1 Cyclobacteriaceae bacterium | reverse complement strand
TCAATGTGCCACGCCCCGCGCATACCACGCATGCCGTGATTTTTGAAGCTGAGTTTGCAATGGCAGAGGTGACACCTGCCATCGGTACGATCGTAAATTCTCCTGAGATTGTGTAAATCTTTCGCCATAGTTTCAATGGTTTAGTTGTTAAACAATAATTCAAGCAACCAGAAACCGGAGATAGGTAGGCGAAAGGCTTTGAAATCAGCAGCCAGAGGCTACATTTGCAAAACAAAACGCAGTCATCCCGGTTGGGGATGCCAATTCTCAAATACAAGTTTTGTCAAATAGGGGTACTCGCAATACCCCTATTTTATTTTACATAATTGGTCTAACACTGCAAGCCGCTTGCCAGTTCCCGTAAACTAAAATTTTGAAGCCATTTTGTCACAAATACCCCTTATACCTGCTAAAAAGTGATTATTAATAGTCTAAATCTGCCATTTGTCAGGGCTTATGACAGATTAACAGATAAAATTGACAGAACAACTTAATTATACTAATTTTGTAAACCAATTAACCTCCAGGCCTGTTCTATGAACAGAACAAGTGCTAAACCAATCAATTATGGAACAATTTGCTGATCGGCTAAAGTCGGCCCGTGTAATGGCCGGACTTTCGCTACAGGACTTGGCAGACAAACTCAAGAACCGCGTGACCCGGCAAGCGCTTCATAAATATGAAAAAGGTGAGTTTATGCCCGATAGTGAGATGCTGGGATTATTGTGCGATGCCTTAGGCGTACGCCCCGATTATTTTTACCGCAAGACCGAGGTGAAAATGGGCGAAATATCTTTCCGGAAGCGCCAAAGCTTTCCGGTAAAGGACAGAAAGGGATTAGAGGAGCGGGCAAAAGATAAATTGGAACGTTATCTTGAATTGGAAAAGATTCTGAATATTTCGACTGATTTTTCACTGAATTTCAAAGACCGACCGATTAAGTCCAATGAGGATGTTGAAAAGGTAGCCAGTGATCTTCGGAAAGCCTGGAAACTGGGCAATGATCCGATCTTTAATCTAATCGAGCTGTTGGAAGACAATAAGATAAAAGTTATTGAGATTGAATCAGCCGATACTTTTGATGGACTTTCGGCATGGGCAAATGACGGAACCATTCCGGTGATTGTATTGAATAACAGCAATATCAAATCACTTGACCGTAAACGATTCACCGCCCTGCACGAATTGGCTCACCTGGTTCTGGAGCTTGACGAGTATACCGAAAAACAGAAAGAGAAATTCTGCAACTACTTCGCGGGGGCTATGCTGCTACCGGAAGATACCCTCAGGAAGGAAGTTGGTAATTCGCGCACAAAGTTATTATTGCCAGAATTAGGCGCAATCAAGAAACAGTATGGCATCTCGATTCAAGCCATCGCATACCGTATGAAGGACTTGGGTATTATTACCCTGAGTTATTTCAAACAGTTCATGTTCTTCATCAATCAATCCGGATTCAAGATTGAGGAGCCCTTTTTATATGAAGGGCAAGAAGAATCCAGAAGGTTCAATCAGTTGCTGTTCCGGGCGCTGGGTGAAGAGTTGATTTCTATGAGTAAGGCAGCTTCCCTGAACAACCAGAAGCTTGCCGAGTTTCGCGAAAAAAATCTCATGATCGCCTGATGCGGATTGTTGTAACCGATGCCTGTATATTCATCGATGTTATTGATCTCCAACTCACCGCCAAGTTTTTTGGTCTTGAGTTGGAGATTCATACAACGGTGGATGTATTCAATGAGCTGTACCCCAATCAGCAACAAATTCTGCAGGCCTATCAACAATCAGAAAAGCTAATCATTCACATTCTTTCAAGTGAAGAACAGCAAGAAATTCTGGAAGCAGATTTTCCG
>JAEUUB010000254.1 GCA_016787745.1 Cyclobacteriaceae bacterium | reverse complement strand
TGCTTTTGTTTGAGGCAGGTTGGGTGGTAGGGCAGCACGCTCACACGGCTACTTCCGAAGGGGTGCGGCCCGAGGTGATTATCTTTATGGCTGTCGATTGCCCCATTACTCAGAAGTACATGGCAACTATTAAAGAATTGGCAGTACAGTTTGCGGGGAAGCAAATCAGTATTACCGGATATTTTCCAGCAGGCTTATCAAAGAAAGAATCTGTAGCATTCAGAGATGAATATCAGATACCCCAGATCATTAAGTTAGTTGATGACAAAAAACATGTCATGACTGAAAAATTGGATGCCAAAGTAACGCCCGAAGTTTTCTTAGTACAGGATAACCATATCCTCTACCGGGGAGCTATCGATAACTGGTTTTATGAATTGGGCCGGTATCGATTAGAAATTACGGAGCATTATCTGGTTGATGCAGTAAATGCCAGCCTTGTCGGGAAGCAACCGGAAATAAAAGAAACAGAGGCGCTGGGATGTTTTATTCAACGAATGGGTACAAAGAGTGAAACCCACGAACATTATTAGAACCCATCTCAAAAATGCTTTGTCATTGCGGGCGGTGACCCGCAATCTCAAGTCCAGCGCTTCTAATCGAAGATTCCGGCTCAAGGCCGGAATAACAGATGCTTTTAAGAGTATTTTTGAGATGGGTTCTAATAAAATTAAATTGAATATTGCCCGGCACTTCATGGGGTGGAAAAACTCATGGATGCTCATATTTCTTTTTGCCATTTCTGAATGGAGTTATAGTCAACCCACATATCACACAGACATCGAACCGTTAATTCAGTTGAATTGTGTGTCGTGTCATAAGCCGGGAGGGATTGGTCCGTTTAGTCTTCAAACCTATGAAGAGGTGAAAGCCAAAGGGAGTTTTATTGGTCACGTAACAAAAACCAAATACATGCCGCCCTGGAAGGCTGACCCCACGTATCAGACTTTCCGGAATGAGAAAAAACTTACTCCTGACGAGATTGATCTCATCCAGAAATGGATTGACAGTGGAATGCCAAAGGGTAAGAAAGTAAAATCCAAAAAAGTTTATACACCCCTGGAGGATCTTACCAGGCCTGATCTAACGTTACCCATGATTAGCAGCTATCAGTTATCTGAAAAAGCAGTAGAGGATTTTCGTTTTTTTGTAGTTCCCAGCAATCTTCCGGCCGATACCTACATTTCGGCTGTGGAGTTTGTTCCTGGAAACCGCAAGCAGGTCCATCACAGTCGGGTGATGGTGGATTCAACACAAAAAATCCGAGGCATTGATGGCATGAGTGAACTGGATCCTGGAGTAAAAAAGTTTCAGACGATCCCGCTTGCCGATGAATTTTTGTACGGCTGGGTACCTGGAAATACTAAAATATTTTTTCCACCGGGTGCAGCGAAAAAGTTGGGCAAGGGTTCGGATTTGATTTTAAATATTCATTACTCCCCTTCTTCTAAACCACAACAGGATAAGTCGGTGGTGAACTTGTATTATGCCAAAACACCCGTTACCCGCGAAGTATACACACTAACGCTTCGTGAAAATGACATCCGCAACCAACCTTTTTATATTGATGCGGAACGAATGCCTACTTTCCATATTGATTACCCTATAACCAAGGACATTTCTCTTATTTCGGTAATGCCGCATATGCACTTTATTGGAAAATCTTTTCTGGCGTATGCCATAACACTGGAAGGAGAGAAGATTCCACTGATAAAAATTGACAACTGGGATTTCAACTGGCAAACTACCTATCAGTTCAAGAGGTTACTTAAGATTCCGGCTGGTTCACGGATTTATGTGGAGGCAAAATATGACAACACCAGTGAAAACCCCGCGAACCCAAATAATCCCGCCAAGGATATTGGCTATGGCTGGAATTCTACCGATGAAATGTGCAACCTGGTGATCTATTACATTGATTATAAAGAAGGGGATGAGCTAATAGAATACTGAGCTTACGTATCCTTGAGAAACTCCAATAGTCCTTCCAGATTATCAAAGGTAAGCTCAACATTTTCCGTAAGCAGATTCCACGAAATAGAGTTGTCTTTCTCCGTTGTTTTTATTTTTAGCGTTGAAGTCGTGTTGACTTCGTACCCCGAACGTTCCAATGCATTTTTTGTCCACAGATATTCGTACCCATGCCCTTCAAGTTGGACAGTTTTTTTTCGGTAGGGCACCTGACTAACTTTTCCCGATTTCAAATCAAACCCTTTAAACTGAAATACAGTATCAAATGTGCCGTTTAATACCAGATCTTCCGGTACCCCCTCCAGAATTTTTCTTTCCGCGGTTGCTAACCAGATCCGGTCAGCGGTTTGTAAAGCAAGGTCAAGTTCATGAGTCGCTACCAAAACGGTTTTTCCGGAAGTGCGGCATAAGGTGCGCAACAGATTCATTATCTCAACTCTGTTATTAAGGTCAAGATGGGCCGTTGGTTCATCCAAAAAAAGAATGGGGGTATCCTGAGCCAGCGCTTTGGCAAGCATAGCCATTTGTAATTGACCATCGCTTAATTCAGCAATTCGCTTATGGGTCAATGCTTCCAAATGAACCTGTTTAATAGACTCCTCTATCAGTTTTTGATCCTGGGCCGACAATCGAATATTCCAATTCAGATAAGGGTACCGCCCGTACGACACCAAATCATAGACGGTCATTGTGGAAGACGTAATTTTATCGGTAAGCACGAGCGCCACAGAACCGTGAGAATGAAATTCAGTAAATCCCTGCAAGGGTTTTTGAAGACCCGCTAAAGTTTTAATAAGGGTTGTTTTGCCAATGCCATTAGACCCCATGAAGCAAACCAATTCACCTTTTCGAAGAGTTAGATTGAGATTATCAAATAAAGCGAAATCATTTCCGTCCAGTCTGTATCCGGCAACCAGGTTTTTAGTTTGAAGTACTATGGGACGAGATTCAGACACTGATTCTTTTTGATTTTATGACCATCCAGATTACTACAGGCGCTCCGATAAGAGATGTAATTGCATTTAAAGGAAGAATCTGACTGTTGCCGGGGAGTTGGGCTACCAAGTCGCAAAAGAGCAGTAAAATGGAACCGCCCATCATAACTGCCGGCATTAATATTTTATGGTTCGTTACTGGAATTATCAATCTCACCAGGTGTGGTACCGCCAGCCCAACAAAGGCAATTGGCCCGCAAAAGGCTGTTACCGATCCGGTAAGTAATCCGGTAGCCACCACAATCCGCAACCGCGAGCGACTCATGTTGATATTAAGGCTTTGTGCATAGTTCTCGCCCAGTAACCACGAGTTTAATGACTTTATGGAACTGTAGCTAATCGTCAGGCCAAGCGCAATCACCAGGGAAAGCACCCCTATTTCTGCCCAATTGGTATTGCCCATACTGCCTAATGTCCAGATCAAAAACGCTTGCAGATCATCGGCCTTACTGGTGTATTGCATTACACTCACCAACGAGGAGGTAGCTGCACTGATCATCAAGCCGATAATCAGCAATGCAGCATTGTCTTTTACATATTTGGCTATTGAAATGATTAATATAAAGACCAAACCACCTCCCAAACTGGCCGCCAAGGCTATGCTCCATGAATTATTGAAAAGGACGCCTTTAAAGATTTGGCTAAACTGCCCTAAAAGAATTACCAGGGCTACAAGTAAACTGGCCCCGGAAGTTAGGCCCAGAACATCGGGGCCGGCCATTGGATTTCTAAAAAGAGTTTGCATTAAAAGGCCGGCTGTGGCCAGTGCACTTCCCGCAAGCAGGCAGGTAAGCGTTTTGGGTATCCTGAAATGCCAGAGAATATCTGAAAAGAGAGGATGATTTGTAAAAATGCTTAGGAACAGTTTTGAAAAAGGAATCGGAACACTGCCCATTGAGATGTTGGCAATTATTAGTGCAACCAATAAAGCAGTTAAAATTATCCAGCCTTTTCCATACGAAATCTGTTTCATCCAGCCATTCAGAATTGATTGGAAAAGTAAAACCTTTTTTGAGTTTTGTTAACGCAGCTTATTCAGCCGATAAATATTAGTTGCTCGAATAGTTTTTAGTATTTGATGTATATCATTGAAAATGAGGCTATTATTATTAATAGTTGACGTGGAATGAAGGGCGGTGGAAGGGTCCTATTTATTTTTTTGAAAGGCGCACTTGGTAGCTAATGTTTAGTTCCTATCTTTGCAGTCCTTTTTGCGGTACAAAACCCGCAAAACGGGTTAAAAACAAGCAAAATAGGTTTCAACCATGCCTGGAATA
>JAEUUB010000563.1 GCA_016787745.1 Cyclobacteriaceae bacterium | reverse complement strand
AAAAAATAGTATCAATCCCGATACACAGGAGAAATCAAAAGTTGCTTTTGTGCATCCGTGGATTGCCTTTGCAATATTATTACTTGGGGTAGCTCTGATTTCCTGGTTAGACTGGAGCCGGCTAAAGCTAAGCCGGTGGCTAGATGTAATTCTCTTTACGGTTGTGGGATTAATTGGGATACTGTTAACAACATTATGGCTATTTACAGATCATTACGATGCCGCCAGAAATTTTAACCTCCTCTGGGCCTTTCCAATTCACTTTTTTGCAGGTGCTTTCTTAATCAAGAAGAGATTCAGCTTGTATGTAGCAAAGTATTTTCACTTTACTTCACTGGCATTAGCTGCGACCCTATTATTCTGGTGGTGGTTGCCGCAGGAACTTAATGTGTTCCTTGTTCCGGTTGTGATAGCCCTGGCCATTCGGGCATTCCTGATCTCAAAACTGCTTATTAAATAAAATCACATGTGTATAGGTCTGTTTGCAGTCGCTGCCAAACAAGCTTCTTTCACCGCCTCCATATAAGTTGGATGTGCATGAGAAGTACGAGCAATATCTTCCGCAGAGGCGCGGAACTCCATAGCAGTAACTCCAGCAGCAATCATATCCGCTGCACGAGCACCTATAATGTGCACTCCCAGAATTTCATCTGTGCTTTTGTCGGCTAAAATTTTTACAAATCCATCCAGATCCATCGAGGCGCGAGCCCGCCCTAGTGCCTTATATGGAAAGTTACCCGTCTTATACGCTTTGCCATCGGCTTTCAATTGTTCTTCTGTAAATCCAACACTGGCTACTTCAGGCCATGTGTAAACTACGCCAGGAATAAGGTTATAGTTGATATGAGGTTTTTGTCCGGCCAATTGTTCTGCTACCAATACGCCTTCTTCTTCCGCTTTGTGAGCAAGCATGGCGCCTCGTACCACATCCCCAATGGCGTACACATTGTCCACCTTGGTTTTAAGATGGTCATCCACGGGAATTTTTCCTTTGTCTAATTCTATGCCGATTCTATCCAAGCCTAATCCTTCGGTATAGGGTCTGCGACCAACGCTTACCAAACAATAATCCCCTTTCAACTCAATGGCGGCCCCACCATTTTTAGGCTCGGCCTTCAGCACAACTTCTTTCCCTTTATTCTCCACCGCTGTTACTTTATGGCCCAGATAAAAATCCATACCCAACTTTTTGGTCGATTTCATAAGTTCCTTTCCTAATGCTAAATCCATAGTAGGAATCAAACTGTCCAGATACTCAACGACAGAAACCTTCGATCCAATACGGGCATACACGGAGCCCAACTCCATTCCAATTACTCCGCCCCCAATAACAATCAAATGTTTTGGAACTTCCTTTAGTTCTAAAGCCTCGGTGCTGGATATAATTCTTTTCTTATCGAAGGGAGCAAAAGGCAACGGAGTGGGTTTAGACCCCGTTGCAATAATTACTTTCTCGGTGGTAATCTTTGATTCTTTCCCTTCTTTATTTACAATTTTAATCGTGTTCTTATCGAGGAAGGATCCCACCCCCGTGTGAACTTCAATTTTATTTTTCTTCATCAGGTAGGCGATACCATCCACATTCGCCTTTACCACACCCGATTTCCGTTTAATCATTTGGGCAATGTTGACTTTAGGTTCGCTGATATCGATGCCATGTTCCTTAAAAGTATGAGCCGCATTGTGAAAATGCTCGGAAGAATCCAGCAAGGCTTTGGAGGGAATGCAACCAACATTCAGGCAGGTACCGCCCAGCGTGTCGTACTTTTCAATAAGCGCTGTTTTAAAACCAAGCTGTGCGCAACGAATTGCGGCTACATATCCACCCGGGCCCGAACCAATTACTGTGACGTTGTATTGCATACTGATAAAATTTCAAGATTATAAATATCAGACTCCTAAAATCAGGCGTCCCGGATCTTCTAACAACTCTTTCACTCGCACCAGAAAGCTCACTGACTCGCGTCCATCTACAATCCGGTGATCGTAAGAAAGCGCCAGGTACATAATGGGTCGAACCACAATCTCTCCCTTTTGAACAACTGCTCGCTCAACAATATTGTGCATTCCCAAAATAGCTGACTGTGGAGGGTTTAAAATGGGTGTAGAAAGCATAGAACCAAATACCCCGCCATTGGTAATTGAAAATGTACCGCCTTGCATTTCATCGATAGAAAGTTTACCATCGCGACCTTTTGTTGCCAATCGAACCACTTCAGCTTCAATCTGATCAAATGAAAGTGACTCTGCGTTTCTAATCACAGGCACCACTAATCCCCGCGGTGTTGAAACCGCAATGGAAACATCACAGTAATCATGATACAGAATCTCATCGCCATTTATTTGTGCGTTTACAGCAGGAAACTCCTTTAAGGCGACACATACAGCCTTTGTAAAGAAAGACATAAAGCCAAGGCCTACCCCATACTTCTCCTTAAACTTATCCTTGTAGCGTGATCGCAAGTCCATTACTGGTTTCATGTCAACCTCGTTGAATGTGGTGAGCATGGCGGTTTCATTCTTCACCGAAACCAATCGCTTTGCAATAGTCTTACGAAGAGAAGTCATTTTTTCATTCCGCTTGTTTCGACTTCCACTGGAAGCCATTACGGGTGCCGCAGATTTAGACGCTTCTGATTTGCCAGAGGAAACTTGTGCTTTCGTTGCATCTTCTTTTGTAATTCTACCCCCAACGCCCGTTCCTGAGACTTGCGATGCAGAAATTCCTTTTTCGTCTAAAATTTTCCCAGCAGCTGGTGATGGATGGCCTGTGGCATAGGACTTATCTCCAGGCACGGATGCTGGCGACTCTGGTGATTTTACGGATGGTGCAGAAGCACCGCCTTCAGTGATCTCGATTTTGCAAATCAATCCCCCAATCGGAAGTGTGGTTTTCTCCGTGGCAACAATGCGAAGAATTCCGTTGGCTTCCGCAGGCAGTTCAAACGTTGCTTTGTCGGACTCCACCTCCGCAATAATTTCATCTAATCGTACAAAATCACCGTCCTTCTTTAACCAGGTTGAAATAGTTACTTCTGTTATCGATTCGCCCACAGCGGGAACTTTCATTTCCTTAACTCCTCCTGTAGCCTTAGGCGCCTCTGCCTTAGGGGTCGCAGTTTTTGGCTCTTCCTTAACAGGAGAACTTTCCTTTCTCTCTCCTCCCGCTGATTCGTCAATCTCGCAAATCAACTCACCAATGGCCGCTGTCGCCCCCGACTGCTTTACAATTTTTAATCGTCCCGCCTGCGGAGCTGTTAGTTCAAAGGTTGCTTTATCCGATTCAAGTTCGGCAATCACTTCATCCATCTTCACAACATCCCCATCCTTCTTAAGCCAGTTAGCGATGGTAACCTCGGTTATCGATTCACCCACGGTTGGAACTTTTACTTGTGCCATGTAAATTCTTTTTTGTGGTTAATTAAATTTCAAAAGCTTTATTAACAATTTTCTCCTGCTCCATTTTGTGGATCTTTGAATACCCTGTGGCCGGAGACGCGCTTGATTTCCGAGCGCCCAATTGTATTTCAACATCGGGCAACATGCGCTTTATGAATGACCAGTAGCCCATGTTTTTAGGTTCTTCCTGAATCCAGAGGAGCTTGGCATCCTTGTATTTCTTAATTAGTTTATTTACCTGCTTATCCGGGAAGGGATAGAGTTGCTCAATGCGCACCACCGCAGCATCTTTTATTTTTTTCTTTTGTTGAACTTCCTGCAGATCATAAAATATTTTTCCGGTGCAAAAAATAATCCGTTTCACATCTTTTGCTTTCACGGTTGGATCATCGATTACTTCTGTAAAAGAACCTGAGGTAAACTCACTAATCGGAGAAGCCACCAACGGATTTCTTAACAATGACTTAGGTGAGAAAACAATACACGGCTTGCGGAACTCCCAAGCCACTTGTCTGCGCAATAAATGGAAAAAGTTTGCAGCTGTAGTTACATTAACCACAACCATATTGTATTCAGCTGCCTGTTGCAAAAATCTTTCGGGTCGGGCACTTGAGTGCTCAGGACCCTGACCCTCATAGCCATGGGGCAACAGCATAACCAGTCCATTCATGCGCTGCCATTTTGATTCGGCACTGGAAATGAACTGATCGATAATGGTTTGTGCTCCGTTAACAAAGTCTCCGAACTGAGCTTCCCAAAGCACAAGCGCATAGGGTGTAGCCATGGCATAGCCATATTCAAAACCAAGTACACCAAACTCTGAGAGCAAGGAATTAAAGACAGAGAATTTCGCCTGGTTCTTATCGATGTTCGTTAATCCCGAATAAGCAGCGTTTGTATTCGCATCCCAGAAATAAGCATGGCGATGAGAGAAAGTACCTCGTTTAACATCCTGACCCGACATGCGAATCGGCACATTTTCGGATACCAGCGTTCCATAGGCAAGCAACTCTGCTTCGGCCCATCCTAAAACCTTATCATCGAAGAAAGCGGCCTTCCTGTCCTTCAGGAGTTTTTCAATCTGCTTTAAAGGTTTAAATCCTTCCGGTATAGTAGTTAACGCACGACCCACTTTATCGATTAGCTCCTGGCTTACCGCAGTGATGGGGGACTTATCAAAATCTTCCGGCTTTGCTTTTCGCAACTGCTCCCACTCTTCTTCAATTTTTTGAGGTTTGTAAGGAAGTGGCTTTTGCTTTACTTCGTTCAGTCTGTCCTGCAGTTGATTCCGGAATTTCTTATCCATCTCATCCGCCAGGGTGGCATCCACGCCTTTTTCGACAAGTTTTTTCACATACACCTCACGTGGATTGGGATGCTTGGCAATGATGTTGTATAACTTGGGCTGTGTGAATTTAGGTTCATCACTTTCATTATGGCCATGTCTGCGATAGCAGAGCAAATCAATGAAAATATCCTTCCCGAATTTCTGACGATACTCTACAGCCAGGTTTGAACAAAAGGTAACTGCTTCTGCATCGTCTCCATTTACGTGCAATACAGGTGCGTCAACAATTTTAGAAACATCCGTACAGTAAATAGCCGACCGGGCATCATCAAAGTCGGTGGTAAAGCCCACCTGATTATTAATAACAAAGTGAATGGTTCCCCCGGTGGTATATCCGGGCAGCCCCGACATTTGTACCACTTCATACACAATCCCCTGACCTGCCAGCGCGGCATCGCCATGAATTAGTATCGCCATCGCACTTTTCAAATCCCCCTTGTATTCTTCGTCTATTTGTCCACGTGTATACCCGATAACAAGCGGGTCAACCGCCTCGAGGTGCGAGGGATTGGGGGTTAGTTTAACATATATTTTCTTTCCTGAGGGCGTGTTGATGTGGCTGGAATATCCTAAGTGATATTTAACATCGCCATCCCCCATGGTTAGGTCTGGATTTACGTTTCCTTCAAATTCAGTAAAAATCTGCTCGTAGGTTTTACCAAGAATATTGGATAGTACATTGAGGCGGCCCCTGTGCGCCATTCCAATTACAACTTCTTTTACATTCAGTTCAGCCGATTTATTTATGATGGCGTCCAATGCTGGAATCGTATTTTCTCCGCCTTCCAGCGAAAATCTTTTTTGCCCTAAAAATTTAGTGTGCAAAAAGTTCTCAAATACTACCGCTTCATTTAACTTGGAGAGAATGCGCTTCTTCTCTTCCAGATTGGGGTTGTACTCATAATACTCCCGTTCAATCTTTTGATGGAACCACTCCCGGATATCATCGTTGCGAATAAAATTATATTCGAACCCGATAGGGCCGAGATATAGCATATTCAATTTTTCAATAATTTTTCTCAGACTTGCCCGGGGCATCCCGATTTCAGCCGCCACATCAAACTCCGTATCTAAATCGGCATCTGTAAGACCTACTTTGGTGTGCTCCAGGTTGATATTGTGGTTCCTTCTTTCGCGAACCGGATTTGTTTTTGACTTTAAGTGACCAAAAGACCGATATTGGAAAATCAGGTTACGAACCTGGGTCTCTTTAATAGATAAAGAATCATTGGCGGATGCTCCGGCTCCATTTTCGCCAAACCTTTGTTGCGAAAAATCATAGCCTTCGAAGAATTTCTGCCAGGTTGGGTCTACTGAGGTTGGATCGCTTTTATAATTTTGATAGAGTTGGTCGAGATAGCCAACGTCTGCATTGGAAATGTAGGAAAACTTATCCATGGTTATTTTTAAATGGGAACCAAATGTAAAGATGCTGTTTTAATATTAAAAACCCAATAATCGCTTATACAAATATAATAGATAATGAGATGGTTACAGTTTATTTGAAGTTGCAATTGGGAAAATCATAAAAAAAACTACCTTTGCAGTCCTTTAAAAAACGGACGAGTTCCAACATTTAAAAACTTAAGAAAATGGCAGTAAAAATCAGATTATCACGCAGAGGTCGCAAGAAACTGGCTCTCTATGATGTAGTAGTAGCCGATGCAAGATCCCCCCGTGACGGAAAATTCATTGAAAAAATTGGTACATATAACCCCGCAACAGTACCCGCATCTATTAATCTGGATGATCTAAAAGCCTTTGATTGGCTGATGAAAGGTGCTCAACCTTCGGATACCGTACGGGCCATGTTGTCGTATCGCGGTGTTATGTTAAAAAGACACCTTCAGATTGGCGTAATTAAAGGTGCTATTACCCAGGAACAAGCCGATGCAAAATTGGCTGAATGGGTAAAGACCAAAAATGATAAGATTCAGACCAGAATTGAAGGAATCTCTAAGGCTAAGCAATCCGCTGCAAAGGCCCGCAAAGATGCTGAATCTAAAGTTAAGGATGCACGCACCGAGGCTATCCGCAAAAAAGCTGAAGTGGCTGCCGCTGCACCTGTAGAGGCTCCCGCGGAAACTCCGGCTGAAGGCGAAGCTCCGGCTGAATCACAAGTATAATCTTTTTAGCACATACTATTAAAATGCCAATGCTCGTATTGGCATTTTTCATTTTAATTGATTTGCTTTTACGATGAACAAAACAGCTTGTTACAAAGTTGGCTACATCGCCAAAGTTCACGGTTTAAAGGGAGAAGTTACCGCGGTGATAACGGAATCGATAGATCCCGGTGCCCTAAAGTCTTTTTTCATTGAAGTTAACAGCAATCTCGTTCCCTACTTTATTGAAACTCTCTCCGACCGGGGGGACAAAACCTTTGTTAAGTTAGAGGAAATCGACTCCGTTGAAAAGGCAGACGCTCTTAAGGGATGTAGCATCTATCTGCCAAAAGATAAGAGACCGAAATTAAATCGTGGCGAATTTTATGATGATGAAATAACCGGGTTTCAGGTGATCTCTGAAAGCAATGAGCCCCTGGGAACCGTAAATGAGGTTGTGCCCTCCGGACCTAACCGATTGCTCTCTTTAATTTATCTGGGCAAGGAAGTACTTATACCTACCAATGGCCCCTTCATAAAATCAATAAACAAGACTAAGAAGAAAATTGTAGTTCAATTGCCTGATGGCTTTTTAGACATTTAGCATTTCTTATCTCTCTAAAGTAAATTAGCCAGATGCACATCGATATTATAACCTGTTTGCCTCGTTTACTCGATAGTCCGTTCTCTGACTCCATTTTAAAACGCGCGCAACAAAAAGGATTGGTTACAGTGCGGGTGCATGATTTGCGGGAGCATGCGGTCAATAAACATCGGTCTATTGACGATTATGCATTTGGTGGTGGAGCGGGCATGGTGATGCAAATAGAACCGATTGATAATTGCATCACTGCGCTAAAAGCGAAGCGCACGTATGACGAAATCATTTACATGAGTCCGGATGGCGACCTGTTTTCGCAGGCTGTGGCGAACGAACTAAGCCTGAAGGAAAATCTTATTTTGCTCTGCGGACACTATAAAGGAGTAGACGAACGGGTACGCGAGCATTTAATTACCCGGGAAATCAGCATTGGTGATTATGTGCTTTCAGGCGGTGAATTGGCTGCGGCCGTCATTGCCGATGCCGTTATCCGGCTCATCCCAGGGGTTTTGTCGGATGAAAGTTCTGCGCTCACCGACTCCTTTCAGGATGGATTGGTAGCCCCTCCGGTTTATACCCGTCCGGCTGAATACAAAGGCTGGAAAGTGCCAGAAGTGTTACTCTCCGGCCACGAATCAAAAATTGAATCGTGGAAACACGAAAAATCGATAGAAAGAACAAAGTTGAAGCGGCCTGGGCTTCTGAATGACTAAAAAATCTATAGCCCGGCATCTAATATTCTGGCATTTACCCCTATATTTGCAGTCCATTTAAAAAAACGAGCGTCATGGCCGATTTAATAAAAGAAGTTGAAAAAGAACTAGCCTCTAAAAGGGCTGATATTGTTGATTTTAAGCCTGGTGACACGATTAATGTGCACGTAAAAATCAAAGAAGGTAATAAGGAGCGGATTCAGCAATTTCAAGGGGTTGTCCTTTACAGACGTGGTAAGGGCACCAATGGCGAAAGTTTCTCGGTAAGAAAAATTTCAAATGGCGTAGGAGTGGAACGGATTTTCCCCTTACTAAGCCCAAGTATTGATAAAATTGAGTTTGTTAAGGCAGGTAAAGTGCGCAGAGCGAAACTATTTTATTTGAAAGGTCGCCAAGGCAAATCAGCCAGAATTAAGGAAAAATTAGCTGTAAACAAAGAAGGTTAATAACTTCTTTACTTATAAAAAACCCTGTTTTAACCTGGTTAAAGCAGGGTTTTTTCATTCCGGATGTTACCCTACATAACATTGCAGAAAAGGGCTCATAAACCTATATTTGCCCCTCACTTCAAAAGAAATTATGGCAAAAAACACTGTTAGTTCCCTGCTCGGTAAAGACGCTGATTCGTTGCTTACACACAAAAGCAAAACAATTTTAAAAGACCAGTTACACTTACCGGGTCCCGATTACGTGGATCGGGTATTTACCATCTCGAACCGGAACACGCAAACCATTAGAAGTTTGCAAACGCTTTTTGATCATGGTCGTCTCGGAAAAACGGGTTTTCTTTCTATACTGCCGATAGACCAGGGTATTGAACATAGCGCAGGTGCATCTTTTGCTAAAAACCCGATTTATTTCGACCCCGAAAACATTGTCAAATTAGCCATAGAGGGTGGCTGTAATGCGGTGGCTACAACCTTTGGTGGATTGGCCCTGATGTCGCGTAAGTATGCTCACAAGATTCCATTTATTGTAAAAATAAATCACAACGAATTGCTCACGTATCCCAACAAAGCCGATCAGATCATGTTTGGATCTGTTGAGGATGCCTGGAATTTGGGTGCCGTTGCCGTGGGAGCAACCATTTATTTCGGTTCGGATAATTCAACCCGTCAGATTCAAGAAGTAGCTCAGGCTTTCGAACGCGCTCATGAATTGGGAATGGCAACCATTCTCTGGTGCTATACACGTAATGCCGCTTTCAAAAAAGATGGCATTGATTATCATGTTTCAGCTGATCTTACCGGTCAGGCCAATCATCTAGGAGTAACCATTCAGGCCGATATCATTAAACAAAAATTAGCTGAGAATAATGGCGGCTACAAAGCATTGAATACCGGAGGCAGCAGTTATGGCAAATTAGATGAAAGAATCTATTCTGAACTTACCTCAGACCATCCGATTGATTTGTGCCGGTATCAGGTAGCAAATTGTTATATGGGTCGGGCTGGGCTAATTAATTCCGGAGGCGACTCAAAAGGATCGAGCGATATGGCGGATGCTGTTCGTACCGCGGTAATTAACAAACGCGCGGGGGGTATGGGCTTAATCTCTGGCCGTAAAGCGTTTCAGAGACCGCTAAAAGAAGGAATTGAAATACTGGAAGCTATTCAAGATGTGTATTTGGATAGTTCCATTGACATTGCATAAATAGTTTGAAGATTTTGACAGTGCATTAATTTGAAGATTGCCTTCATGTTTTTAAAATTTTCAAATCACTTAAATCAACAATTAAAATATGCCGTGGTTTAAACGTACTGACAAGGGAATCTTAACACCCACCGAAGCGAAACGAGAGGTGCCTGATGGGTTGTGGTTTAAATCCCCCGGAGGCAAGATCATTCATACCCGGGAGTTGAAAAACAACGCCTATGTGGTTCCTGAAGAAGAACATCACGTTAAAATTGGCTCGCAGGAATATTTTGAAATTCTGTTTGACAACAACGCGTTTACAGAGCTGGATGCCACCATGGAGTCGGCAGATCCCCTTAAGTTTACGGATACCAAACCTTATCCTAAACGGATCAAAGAATCGCAGGCTAAAACCAACCTGAAAGATGCCGTGCGAACGGCTTATGGTAAAATGGAAGGATTGGATATTACCGTTGCTTGTATGGATTTCACTTTTATTGGCGGTTCCATGGGCTCAGTAGTGGGCGAGAAAATCGCCCGCGCCATGGATCATAGTCTCAAGACAAGAACTCCTTTTCTTATGATCTCGCGTTCGGGAGGAGCCCGCATGATGGAGGCTGGATTGTCCTTAATGCAAATGGCAAAAACATCGGCAAAAATTGCTTTGTTAGACGAGGCTAAAATCCCTTACATCTCCTTATTGACAGATCCAACAACGGGGGGAGTTACGGCATCCTATGCCATGTTGGGCGATTTCAATATTGCTGAACCCAATGCATTAATTGGATTTGCGGGTCCGCGTGTAATTCGCGAAACGATTGGCAAAGACTTACCCAAAGGATTTCAAAGTTCGGAGTTTGTGCTCGATCATGGCTTCCTCGATTTTATTGTTGATCGCAGAAACCTGAAGAACAGGTTAGCCACGCTATTACGAATGCTTCAGTAAGGTTCTTTTCAAACTTTAAAAGCCCTGATTCCTCCCGAATCAGGGCTTCTTTTTTGCCCTCATGGTGTTCACAGGAAAATGGAAATCGGCACAAAAAAAAGGCTGCCCTTTTGGGGCAACCTTTCTTATTAACTAGATCTATTGTATTAATTCATAACAACACCTGCCAGCACTAACGAATTAGCGCTCACATTACCGGTGCTGCTTACAAAGTACATATAGATATCAAATGTACCATTGGCTGTAAACGCTGTAAAGTTTTCGCCACTTGATGTGGTTGAACCTGAGGCCTTGGAGTTGGTGATTGTTCCGAAGCCGTTGTAAACAGGGTTTGTCAAACCTGTCACTGTACGAGTGGCTTGAGTTGGCGCAGTTGAACCGGCCGTTACTGCCACCCAGAACCAGGTACCACTGGTTGAAGAACCACTAAAGGCTGTCTGAGCGATACTCCACTG
>JAEUUB010000600.1 GCA_016787745.1 Cyclobacteriaceae bacterium | reverse complement strand
GGAAATTTTGCCTGGGCAATAGAGATCGGAGGATCTGGTTTTGACTATGGGTATGGAATTACAGTTGATGCACTTGAAAACGTTTATACAACCGGAGCTTTTTACAGCTCTAATACAGACTTTGATCCCACACCATGTCCTGTACTTCTAGCCACTCTTGGGTCGGGTGACATTTTTGTTCAGAAGCTTAACAAAGCAATCCCCCTACCTCCTGCGCATTCAATTACTAGTTTTACTCCAGCTAGTGGGCCAGTTGGAACTACTGTAACTCTTACAGGAACAAACTTCAGTCCAACCGCAGCCAACAACCTAGTTACTTTCTTTAATAACAGAACCGCAACAGTAACGGCCAGCACACCCACCAGCATTACCACAACGGTTCCTGCTTTATCTACAACCGGGCAAATTTCAGTTACTGTAAACTGTATAACCGTGCAGTCGGCAACCAATTTTACAGTGACAGCCAGTCCTACTCAAGATTTCATCACGCAATGGAACCTTGCTACTACAGGTTCCGGGGCTACTCAGCTATCTTTTGGTACCGCCACCAGTGGTACCGTTAACTACACCTGGCAACAGCTTCCAACCGGTGCATCCGGAAGCGGCTCCTGGAGTGGATCTACACTTACCATCACTGGCCTGCCTGCTAGTGCGATTATTCGATTGCAAATAGCACCCACCAACTTCCAAAGAATTATTATAAACTTAGGATCAGATCGCAGAAGGCTTACCCAAGTCGAACAATGGGGCAGCACGGCCTGGACAAGTATGCAAAATGCATTTCGTGGTTGCAACAATTTACAAGTAACAGCCACGGATGTACCAGACTTATCAGGGGTTTCCGATATGTCAGGAATGTTTAATTCGTGTACCAACTTGAATTCACCGGGTAATATTAACTCTTGGAATACATCGACAGTCACCAATATGTCTGCAGTGTTTTCTCTGGCAAGTGCGTTCAACCAAAATATAAGCTCATGGAACACAACAGCTGTTACGAATATGTCTAATATGTTTGGGGATGCCGCTGCCTTCAACCAGGACATTGGAGGCTGGAATACTGCGGCTGTTACTAACATGGCAGCTATGTTTGCGGGTGCCCTTGCCTTCAACCGAAACATAGGGGGCTGGAATACTGCTGCCGTTACAAACATGAATAGTATGTTTTTTAGTGCCTATGCCTTTAACCAAAACATCAGTGGATGGAATACTGCTGCGGTTACTAATATGGCTAGTATGTTTGGGTATGCCTATGACTTCAACCAAAACATTGGAGCCTGGAATACCTCAGCCGTTACCAATATGAGTAGAATGTTTGAAGACGCCTTTGACTTCAATCAAAACATTGG
>JAEUUB010000586.1 GCA_016787745.1 Cyclobacteriaceae bacterium | reverse complement strand
TTATTTGTTAACGACTAGTGAATACAAACTGGCTCCTGTTATTTTCTTATTGATGACGGTGATTCTGATAGGTATCCTTTTTTTTCATTCTTACTTTTCAAAATATAGCCGCTACCGATTCTTGGGGGACGCAGTTTTCTTCCTTTCACTACTTGGATTATTTCAATGAGTAAGACATTAGCCTGGGGCTTTGATCGATTAGCGCCATTTTATGATTCGCTAGCCCGGCTATTTATTGGAAAAGGGATTAAACAATCGCAACGACAATTCTTACCGAAGCTGCATAACAAAAAAAAGTTGTTGATTTTAGGGGGCGGTACAGGATGGATTCTTCCTCCTCTTTTTGAAATAAATTCCAGCCTTGAGGTTCACTACATCGATGTGTCTGAAAATATGATCGCGCGCGCAAAGCGAAAGATATCATCCGCAAATAATATTCAATTTATTGTGGGCACGATCAATAGTTGTAAAGAGTACGGTTTTGATTGTGTGATTACAAATTTCTTTCTGGATCTTTTTGAAGATGCAGAACTCGACCCGGTAATCTTTCAAATCAAACAAAGATTGTTGCCTGATGCCCTTTGGCTGGTTACCGATTTTGTTAATCAAACTCGTTGGCACGCATGGATGCTTAAGGTAATGTATATTTTTTTCCGAATTTCTACGGGGCTAAAAACAACTTGCTTGCCCGCTTGGAACTCAGCATTGATCCGCGCAGGAGCGATCAAGGAGAATGAAAAATATTTTAACCGGGGGTTTATCCAGGCTGTAATTTTTAAGGTTTGATTTAACAAGGTTTATCCGGTACCTGCTATATTGCTATAATCATTGAATATGATCAAGTCGGGACTGGCAACACTTTTTTTGACCTGGGTGATTTCGTGTAACCCCTCAAATCCAACTACGGAGATGGGCCCCCCAGTCTTGCCGGATCGCGTTTTGAATGCTGCTTTGGTAATCGTGGATGGTGTTTATAATTCAGAGCTGATAGCCCCCATGGATGTATTGCACCACACCGTTTTTCATACAGAACAGGGTATAAAAGTTTTCACCATCGCACCTGAATCGGATACAATTACCTCTTTTGAAGGCCTTCGCATTTTACCCGACTATTCCTTTTCTGACACGATCCCAAAAATTGATATTTTAATAGTTCCCAGCGCGGAACACAGCATGACATCCGATTTAAACAATACGGAGCTTATCAGGTTTGTTCAAAAGACAGGGCAACAGGCCCTTTATGTAATGTCTCTGTGCGATGGAGCATTCGTATTAGCTAAAGCCGGATTATTAGAGACACACCAATGCACCACGTTTCCTGGGGATATTGAAAAGTTCAAAGCTACTTTTCCAGCATTAACGGTGCATAAAGATGTGAGTTTTGTACACGACCGCAGGATGATTACCTCAGCAGGGGGAGCCCGATCCTACGATCCGGCTCTGTACCTGGTTGAATTGCTTTATGGAAAGGAGGTAGCGATTAAAATAGGCAAAGGGTTAGTGATTGATTGGAACCTGGAGGCCATCGAACATACCCGCGTCCCCTAAACATTTTAACTTTAAAGGAAACTTACGCTTCTCTTACGTTTTCCTATCTTATCCATAAAATCTACTTAACTTGTCCTTTTTGTTTACGAATTAATGAGTAATCCAGGGAGACTGCAGACTCTAAGCACGCAACAAATCATTGACAACCTGCCGGTAGTTGTTTTTGAATATACAGTTAACCCCGATGGGTCGAGAGATTTTACATACCTCAGCTCATCCTGTGAGAAAGTATTGGGTGTGAGCGGGGAAATGCTTTTGAGTGGGAATTACCCCATGAAGGACTTTATTCATCGGGAGGATTGGGATCATTTTGAAGTTTTAATTGC
>JAEUUB010000557.1 GCA_016787745.1 Cyclobacteriaceae bacterium | reverse complement strand
ACTTTTAGGCTATCGGTACGCAGTGCATCCGACATCCACTTTAACGTTTCTTCATCAATGCTAACGCCTTCAAACTCCATAGCTGCCAACACACTTACCAGAGGCATCTCCACATCGTGTAACAATCGCCATTGTCCTTTGCGCTCCAGTTCAGCTTGCAGCCGCGCTTTCAGTTGCAGGGTTTGATCTACGCGCTCGCAGGCTGCTTCCTTCGGATTGCTGGTATCTGTCGAAAGCTGGTAATCCAAATACTGACCACACAAAATGCCCAGGTCGTGCGAAGCTTCGGGCTCGATAAGATAATGCGCCAACATGGTATCAAACATTTTGCCCCTTACAGAAACCGCTGATTTTTTTAAAGCCAGAATAGACGTCTTCAGATTGTGTCCTACTTTGCGGATCGATTCATCTTCGAACACCGGTTTGAACGCGGTTATTTTTTCTGCGGAAAGTTTCAGTACAAATCCTTCCTGCGCGGAAGAAGAGAGAATCAGATCGGTGGCTTCAAAATCAAAATTTTCCGCATCACTGATAAGCACTTCAAAAGCAAACTCTTTGCGGTCGTTAATTTTTTCAATCAATGTCTGTATCTCTTCGGGTTTCTCCAGTTCGCGATACGAAACATTTTTTGGGTCCAGATTTTTTTTCTCAACCCCCCGAGTCTCGGGTTCGGCCAATCCGAACATCGACAATTGCGCGGCTTTGGGTTCGGGGGTAGTTGCTACCGGAGTGCCCGTAAGCAAACCAAAAATGCGGGGCGCCATGGTTTTAAATTCCAACTCATCCAGAATTGGTTTTAGCTTGTCTGCATTCGGGCCTGTATAAATCAGGTCTTCTTCATTCCACGGAACATCCACATCTGTAACGATGGTGGCTAATTTTTTTGAGAGGATAGCTTGTTCTCCGAACTCTTCCACGCGCTCCTTTTGCTTTCCTTTTAATTCCGAGGCATGTGCCACCACACCCTCCACGGTTTTATATTTTTTCAATAAGTCGGCAGCCGTTTTGGGGCCAATACCCGGAATCCCTGGAATATTATCAGAGGTGTCGCCCTGTAAGCCCAACATGTCAATCACCTGCGATACTTCTTCAATATCCCATTTCTCACATACTTCTTTAGGGCCCAGTACATCCACAGCATTGCCCATGTAAGCGGGTTTATATAAATGAATTTTAGAGCTTACCAATTGTCCAAAATCCTTATCGGGTGTCATCATGTAAACCTCAAACCCTTCTTTCTCGGCACGTTTGGCAATCGTACCAATGATGTCATCCGCTTCGTAGCCATCCAACTCTAAAATCGGAATGTTAAAGCCGCGGATGATTTCTTTTACAATGGGAATACCGTTGCGAATGTCTTCGGGCGACTCTTGCCGGGTGGCTTTATATGCTTCAAAAATCTCATCGCGAAACGTAGGCGCTGCGGTATCGAAGGCCACAGCCATGTGCGTAGGCTTTTGTTTCTGAATAACTTCCAGCAGCGTGTTGGTAAATCCAAACGGTACGGAAGTATTATGTCCTTTTGAATTTATGCGCGGATTTTTAGTGAACGCAAAGTGCGCGCGATAAATAAGCGCGTACGCATCCAACAAGAAAAGTTTCTTTTCAGCCATGGGGCGAAGGTACTTCAAAAAACAGATACGAGCCACCCGGATGGCGCAACGAAATAAATTTATCTGCTGCTGTTCATGAGAGCGGAGGAACCAAAGAAGTACTCTTCCTATTTCGTTTTTACAAGATGATAAGATAATCCCGATGCTTGCTTATCGGTTACATGTAACACCCGGCCGCCACGTACTGCTTCAAACTGGGCCCAAAAGACTCTTGTCTTACCATCAAACTGTTTGGTAAGGGTTATATCCCAATGGGTAACTGTATAATCACCCTCATACTTCTGATCGTAGAAAGTCATTGACCCCACCATGCCCATGGCTCCGTTGTTGTGATTAAAGTAGGTGCCCTCTTCACGAAACAAAAAGGAGTGTGACGAGGAGGCGGTGTTCATTCCGGCATAGGAACCTGTAACGGTATTATACATGTCCACATAACTTCCGGAACTTTCTTCCCACTGGCCGATTAAATCAGCCTTAGTAACAGCAAACTTATTATAGGTAAGCAGGCCTTCAATCTTTTTCTGATCGGCAAATTCCTGTTGAAAGGCCGCGGCCGATGGTGCCAGTATTTCTATGCATTTAGATACTCCGCTATTGGTGATAATCCGGAAGCCCAGATAATACTTCCTCCCCGTTGCTTTCTCCACTACATCGGCCTCAAAAAAATCAATGCAGAAATAACATGGTCCCCCATTATCATATCTTTTAAGATTACTTACTATATATCGGGGTTGGATAAGTTGATCGAAGAGAACGCCCTCCAGATTATTCGTGTTACGCATCTCGTCTGTTATCTTGATTCCAAAATGCAATAACACGGTGAAGGGATTTTTGGTAACACGCACATATTCGGCAAACGGTTGAGCCACCCACCCATCATCGAAATTGGTGGTAGCCATTGAAATCCCCTGGTTGCCTGGCGCCTCTGTAATTACAGGTTGAGGGGGTTGCCCTGTTTGAGCCGGTTGATTGATTATAGGTTGGGTTTCTGGTTTTACTAAATCAACGGAGTTGAGAAACGCTTCAACTTCCTTCATAAACTCCTGGCTATTCATGGTTACCGTAATGCTTAGTACCTTACCATAGCCCGAGATCGTGTTTAATAAAACATACGCGTCTTTCTGCTGCCATTGAAATGTGCTTACCCCCGAAGTGGCAGTCCAACCATCCTCTTCGGTGATATCCGGAGTTGGTTTTGTAGTTCCTTTGTTGTCCTTGGCTACCAGGTTATCCCACTCGCTGCTAAAGTCCGTTTGCGGGTCTCCGCTGCTGCCAATACTTTTATAGATTGCTACCCGGCACCAGCCTCCGGTTTTGTTGTTTGTGATCAAATACGAGGCTGCAAAATCCACTGCTTCCCGTTTCCAGTTTTTAGGGGGAGTAAACGTGGCCAGATCAAAAGTCTGTTGTTGTGCCCGCGCCATCAGCGGAAGCAAGAAGAGAAAGAAAAATATTTTTTTCATACCCTTATCCTTTAGATTATTTTATTTTCAAAGGCGGTTCGCACAAGAGCCGCAGTATTTTTTGCCTGCAATTTTGAGATCAGATTTTTACGATGCGAGTCAACCGTGCTGGCACTTACAAATAATTTATCGGCTATCTCCTGATTCGTTAACCCTTCGGCAATCAGTTTAAGCACTTCAATTTCGCGCCTGGTAAGCAATGGTTGATTATGTTCCTCTATGCTTTTCTTCACATCGCCATGACCTAACCAGTACTGTCCACCGGTCATCACTACGTTAATGGCGTGTTGAATGTCTTCGCTTGAAGAGTTTTTTATCAGATACCCATGGGCTCCAGCATCTTTCATACTCTGCAGGTATGTAAGCTGATCAAAATTGGTAAGGGCAATAACCTTCAATTCCGGGTGGTTCTGACAAAGTTTTTTACATACCTCAATACCACTTTGATCGGGTAGGTTTATATCGAGCAGTACCAAATCAGCCCGATTATTTACAAAGTACCCTAGGCAGGAAGCTGCATTCATTGCGTGGCCTACTACTTCCACTTCCGGCAGTTGAGTGAGTATGGCCCGTAAGCCTTCCACCACCATTGGGTGATCGTCCACAATAAAAATCCGGATCATGAAACAGGGATGGTTAAGTGCACAGACGTTCCGTTGCCCGTACCGGATTGAACATCGAGTTTTCCTTTCAAATATTTAGCCCGTGATTGAATGCTCGTCCAGCCCGAGCCGCTGGCTCTGTGGATCAACTCGGGATTCATTCCTACGCCATTATCTTCAACGGTTACATTCATTTCATTTTGATGCCATGCCAATTGCACCAATACATGACTGGCTTTTGCATGCTTGGAAACATTGTTAAGCAATTCCTGAATAATGCGGTAAACAAAAATTTCAGTTTGTGAATCAAGCCTTTGCTCCATGCCAATAAATTGAAAATCGATTTTGAAAACGCCTGAGGTTTGTAAACTGTCGCAATAACTTTTAACCGCCTCAGTTAGGCCAAACTTCACCAGTACTTCGGGCATCATATTATGCGCCACACGTCTGAGTTCAGAAATAGAATGATCGAGCATATCCAGCGACCGCTCAAAGATCAATGCACTATCGGCATCCAACACTACATTTGACTTCATATTGGTAAGAGAGAATTTTATTCCGGATAACAATCCACCCAGGCCATCGTGCAGATCTTTGGCCAATCTCCCCCGCTCTTCATCCTGGCCCTTTACAACCCCTTGCAAGGAGGCTACCTGCTGTTGGCCTTCTAAAAATTTAATTTGTTCGCGTTGCAAGGATTGTTCCCGTTCCGCTAGCAATTGCCTTTGGCGGCTGTTCTTATAGAGCAATCCCAGAATAAGCAAGGC
>JAEUUB010000548.1 GCA_016787745.1 Cyclobacteriaceae bacterium | reverse complement strand
AATGGAAACCAAACCGATATCAATCAGATCTACCCAACTTACTTCCAGAAATCCTATTTTGAAGGCAAAAATCATTAAAAGCAAAGGTAATGAAACTGTTTGGCTATTTGGATTTTAAAGCTGAATCATCAGTTGAATAATCTCCCTGGCTTCTTTCACATCATGTACGCGTAAAATCGATGCACCTTTCATCATGGCTATTGTATTGAGAACGGTTGTTCCATTTAATGCGGATGATGGATCGGAATTTAAAGTGCGCCAGATCATAGATTTGCGCGACAAGCCAATCATGAGTGGTCTTTCAAAAAGGAGAAGTTGATCAAGACGATTCAATAACTCAAAATTTTGATCCACCGTTTTAGCAAATCCAAAACCAGGATCGATTATTACATCCTTTACTCCGGCCGATTGGAGTTGAAAGATCTTGTGATGAAAGTAATCGATGATTTCTTTTATCAGATTCTCATAATGTGCAAACTGAGTCATTGTTCCGGGGGTGCCTTGCATGTGCATGGCGATATACGGCACTTGTAATGCAGCAATGGTTTTAATCATTGCTTTGTCTAAATCCCCGGCCGAAATATCATTAACCAGGGCGGCTCCGCAATCAATGGCTGCCTTGGCCACGGCTGCTCGAAACGTATCCACCGAAAGGATAATGGACGGAAATTCTTTTAACAAAACTTTAACAACAGGAATAACTCTGGTCAACTCCTCGTCTTCTGAGATTTCATCAGCGCCCGGCCGAGAGGAATAACCACCAACATCTATGAAATCTGCACCATCGGCAAGCATTTTTTCAACCTGCACAGCTATACTTCGCTCATCACGGAATTTTCCACCGTCATAAAAACTATCGGGAGTCACGTTGAGAATACCCATTACTTTGGGAATAGTGAGATCCATGATCTTACCGCGAACCTTAAGTGTTTTGTGTGCTGAAAATAATTTACTTTGCATCCGTATATGAATGAGAAAACTGCCCACGAATATAAAGAGGTGATAGCCACCTGCCAAGCTTTATTCGCCCGTAAAACGCACGACTATGGAACGGCTTGGCGTGTGCTTCGCCTTTCTTCCATCACCGATCAGATTTATATAAAAGCGCAACGCATCCGAAGTATTCAGGAAAAGGGGACACAAAAAGTAGACGATCCTATTCAGGATGATTTTGTGGGCATTATCAATTACTGCCTTATGGCCATGATCCAAATCCGGTTGAAAGATTCTGAAAAAATGGATTTAACGTATGCGGAACTAGAGCCTCTCTATACGGAAGCCGTCAACGAAACGTTTGAGTTACTGCAAAATAAAAATCACGACTATGCTGAAGCCTGGCGCGATATGCGGGTAAGTTCTATGGCAGATATTATTTTAATGAAACTTTTGCGTGTAAAGCAGATAGAAGATAACAAGGGGAAAACCCTTTCCAGCGAAGGTGTAAAGGCAAATTATCAGGACATGATTAATTATTCTGTTTTTTGTCTCATTCTATTAAACAAACAAGATTCAAAACAGAAGTAAGCATAATGATTAGCAATAAATACATTGATCCGTTTTCCCGCTTTTTTGTAGGTGGGCTTTTTATTTTTTCCGGTCTCATTAAATTGAATGACCCCGTTGGCACACAAATAAAAATGGAGGAGTATTTTGAAGTGTTCACCGCTGACTTTGGATCTTTCTTTCACTATTTCATTCCCTGGGCTTTGGAGATCGGGATGATCCTGATCATTCTTGAGTTGATGTTGGGTGTTGCCATTTTATTTTTCTGGCGCATGAATTTAACAACGTGGGTGTTGGTGCTCATGATGACCTTCTTTACTTTCCTTACTTTTTATTCGGCTTATTTTAATAAAGTTACGGACTGCGGTTGCTTTGGCGATGCCATTAAACTTACTCCCTGGGAGTCCTTCAGTAAAGACATTGTGCTTATGATTTTTGTAATGCATCTCTTTTGGTATCGGAAAAGCTACAAACCCTTTTTGCGAGATCAGTTAGGAAATGGTGTTGTTATAGCTACGGGCGTGCTCTCGCTGGTGGTCGGAATTTATGCAATCCGACACTTGCCCTTTATTGATTTTCGCGCGTACAAAATTGGTAACAACATACCACAACAGATGATGGCGCCCGAGCAGCCCATTATTGAATACATCTTTCAAAAAGAAGGAAAAGAAGTGCGCGATACAAAGTTCCTGTCAGCAGAGGATGGGTACAAGTATGTTTCGTCTCATGTTTTAAATGAAGACAAAATTAAACCCAAGATTACAGATTATTCGGTGAGTAGTCCAGAAGGAGAAGATATGACTGCCTATACTTTTGAGGGTAACAAATTGTTAATAGTTATTTACAATGTGAACAAAGCCTCGGTTGATAACATTGAAGCAATTCGAACCTTGACCAAAGAATTGGAAGGCAAAGTGGATTGCTTCGTGCTCACATCCTCAGGGGCCGAGGCCATGGAAAACTTTCGGCATGAACATCAATTGGCGATACCTTATTACTATGCCGATGCAACTGTGTTAAAGACAATTCTCCGGTCCAATCCCGGCATTGCTTTATGGAAAAAGGGAACAGTACTTGGTAATTGGCATCATAACGATACTCCTTCTGCCAGCGAAGTTTTGGACTTATTAAAATGAAAATATTTTTAGTCGGGCTTCCGGGATGCGGAAAATCAACTTTAGGGAAACAGCTTGCTGAAAAATTAACCCTTCCATTTTTTGATCTGGACACTGAGATTGAAAAGTCTGTGGGCCTTCCGGTGAAATCAATCTTTAAACGATATGGGGAATCCTTTTTTCGAAAAGAGGAATCAGAATGTTTGCAGCGATTGCGTGAGATGTCAACCGGTTTTGTCATGGCCACCGGGGGAGGTACTCCCGTATTTTTTGATAACATGGCTTATATGAACAAAAACGGAATCACTGTTTTTTTAGATGTTCCAGCCACGGAAATAGCCAATCGGATTCTTAAAACTTCTATAGAGGAACGACCCTTATTTGCCGGTGTACACCCGGAAGAATTAAAAGATCAGATTGAATTCCTGCGATCACAACGAATTCCGTTTTATCGTCAGGCTCAAATACACCTCACCGGAGAGATGATACCGTTAGAAGAAATTGTAAAAGAAATAAGTAAGAACTAAAACGAGATGCCCAGCGTAAGTACGCCCAGGGTAGCTTGCGTATCAAGGGTAACCAGCGGACTATCAACCGAATTTATAGAGTAAGGGCGGTAAGAATTCTTTCCCTGCGTAAAGACGATTGCCAGATCGGCATAGAATTTTTTACTACGATAGCCAAGCCCTGAGGAGTATGAACTTATTTTTCGGGTAATGCCATTTTGTTCGGTCTTGAAAGGATCAGGCATGTAGGCGTATCCAGCTCTAAACCGGAAATTGTTAATCCGATATTCGCCCCCTACCCGGTAGTTTATCGTGGATTGATACAATTCATGAATGGTCTCATTTTCTGGATTGAATGAAATTCCAGAAATGTCGGAACTATACTTGGCCCCGGAATAATTCACCATCTCAATATCGGCTGTAATAAATCCGGAGGTTCCAATAAAAACCGAGGTGCCAACGGTGAGCCGGGAAGGTGTTTGTAAATTGTATTCAGAAATCACGTCTTCACTTTCCTCGCTTACATTGGAAATAAATGTTCCGTCACCGAAATAGTCAAAATCGTTCCATTGTGTTGTAACTGTACCGCGATAAATATCGGTCATAACGTACAAGGTTGGCGTTGTATAGGAAATCCCCAGTTGAATTAAATCAATGGGTCGGGCAATCACGCCAAAGGTTCCATTGATTCCGTTACCGTCAATTTCAATTTGTTCTTCAAGCAAAAGATTGTCGAGCGGATTGAAGGTAGGATCCAACACGAAATTGAAATCAGACTCACGATATTTCTTGTTAGCCTCAAAACGTAGGGAGGCTATTCCCAAACCAGCTCCAAAAAAAATCTTATCCGAAAAATTGGCCCCATAAGATAAGTTAAATTGATTTTGAGACCCGGTGGTTCGCACCTCCTCTAGTTGGTATACTGTGCGAATATCATTGGGATTAGATGGATAAGTTCCCAATACAGATAAATACTGCAGGGGAGATGCATTGGGATCAACAAAAGTTGAATCTTCAATCAGGTAATTGTTGTACGCCAATCCCGTAGGCGTATTAAAATTGCTACCCCCCTTTAAAAAAGTGTTAGGATTTTGTCCGGTTGCATCTTCAATGAAGTAATCTACAATTGAGTTGTTTGCATTGGTTCCTTCATACCGGAAACTTTTATTGAAGTTATTTATCCGGTTGTAAGTAATGCCAAAAGAGCCAGTTAACAATTTCCTTTTGCCAAGATCTTTATGCAGCACGAGCCCAAATCCCGGAATATGAAAATTATTTTTATTCTCAGAAGTGATATTGTTTAGATAGGATGCCTCACTGCCGGCTGAATTAAAACCCAGGGAAAAAGTGAACTCCGAACGATTGAACATTCCTAATCCGGCTGGATTGGAATAGGCGGAACTATAGTCTCCACCCAGGCTAACCTGGGTGCTGCCCATTCCCTGAATGCGGGCGCTCCCACCGGGCGTTGTTCTGCTGAAAAGCAGTGCCGTTTCGGCAAAGCTTTGCGCGTTTACCACGAGGGGTGTAAGCATACTAATTCCAATGAGCAGGATGCTCCACTTCTTCATACTTATTAAATGCTTGATTTTTAACTTAGTCTCTACCGCGTCTTGCTCCTGATGAACTTCCACCTCCAGAACTTCCACTGCTGCGGCCTCCACTGATTGTACTCATGTTTGAACCGCTTCTGTTTGAATCCGACCAACTGGATGATCGCGAATTATTACCCGAGTTATTTAACCATGAATTGGTATTGCCACTTCTGTTTTGCCATATATTGCCAGAATTATTAAGCGTTGTTCCACCGTTGTCCATGGATAATCTGCTGTTTGTTTCCGGGTTGGATCGCCAGCCCCGCTGATAATAACTTCCTGCATTGGCATCACCAGCAACCCGACCTGACGAACCACGGGTACGCCCCTGCGTGTCAACCACAGTAGTTGTTCGGTTGCCCGTGGTAATAATATTGTTCAATTCGCTGCTGCGGGATGAGCGCTTGCCATAAACTGTGTTGGAGTCGATATCGCCTCCGTAAACTACAATCCTGGGCTGGTACCATCCTGAATTATACCCATAGCCCCAATACCCCATTCCATAATTTAATCCCATACCAAGACCCATACCCCAAGGGCTCATACCCCAAGCATTCATACCATACATTGAATTCCACATTGACGATCCCCAACCATACCCCATGGACAAAGATAGGCCACTGTATCCATAAGGACTTCCGTAACCGTATGGTGAGTAAAAGCTATTGTAGGGACTTCCGTAACCATAGCAAGACATGCACCCTACACCATAAGGATTAAAAAGCGATGAACCTCCGGAGTAAGAATTGTTGTAATTAGAATATGCGGAGGACTTGTCAATATTTTGATTCACAGTCGCAGGCATGTAGTTTGGAACAAAGTAGGCGGCCGATTCCTCGGTTGTTGATGGATTTAGTTTAGACTGCGACAAATATTCAGGATTCACATTTCGAGCCGAATAGCTGTCAGTTGGATTAATAGTGGAAACTACTTCCATATCTTTTGGAGACTGTCGCACAGGAATAGGTTTTGATGCAGCTAGTACAATCCGATCCTTTGATCGGAAATACATATCATCATACTCAACTTCCTGAGCAGTTGCTTCAAATACTCCGATTACGGATAGTATGCTTAAGAAAGTGAATTTGGTTTTCATAACAGTTCGTTTTAGTCCAACACTTTTTATAACGATCTTCTGGCTCATTTGGATATATCTTACAACAAGTTTAACCCTAAAAACGTGCTATTCAAGCATTTTTATCTTTGGTAGTTATGCCAATTAGCGAGTTAAAATTTCTACCTATTCGGAACGAGGCACCCGATCCTCTTCTATATTTGCCAAACTATTCAAATTTACGAAAATTTTACGACAGATTTTAGATGGGAAAAGAGATTACAAGCCGCAGTGAGGATTATGCACAATGGTACATTGATTTAGTTAAAAAGGCAGACCTGGCCGAGAATTCGGACGTGCGCGGATGCATGGTAATTAAGCCTTATGGATATAGCATTTGGGAGAAAATGCAGCAAGCCCTGGATAAAATGTTTAAAGACACGGGGCACGTGAATGCTTATTTCCCGCTCTTCGTTCCTAAAAGTATGTTTGAGGCAGAAGAAAAAAATGCCGAAGGGTTTGCCAAAGAGTGCGCTATCGTAACGCACTATAGATTAAAAACCAATCCTGATAAAAAGGGAAAACTGATGGTTGATCCGGAGGCAAAGTTGGACGAAGAACTTGTGGTTCGACCTACCAGCGAGGCAATTATCTGGAGTACCTATAAGCGGTGGGTTCAATCCTATCGGGATTTACCTTTATTAATAAACCAATGGGCAAATGTGGTCCGTTGGGAAATGCGTACCCGTCTTTTTCTTCGCACGGCCGAATTTCTCTGGCAGGAAGGCCACACTGCGCACGCCACAGCAAAAGAAGCCATAGAGGAAACAGAACAAATGTTGAATGTCTATGCCGAGTTTGTAGAAACGTTTATGGCCGTACCGGTTATTAAAGGAAAAAAATCGGAGGGTGAACGATTTCCGGGCGCCATTGATACCTATTGCATAGAAGCTATGATGCAAGATGGCAAAGCCTTGCAGGCGGGAACCTCACATTTTTTAGGTCAGAATTTTGCGGATGCATTTGATGTGCAGTTTACGAACAAGGAAGGGAAGCTTGAAAAAGTATGGGGAACCTCGTGGGGCGTCAGTACGCGATTAATAGGGGCTCTTATTATGGCGCATTCAGACGATGATGGCTTGGTATTGCCCCCTAAACTGGCTCCCATCCATGTGGTAATCATTCCTATTTTCAAAAACGAAGCAGAACTTGCTCGTGTATCGGAGCAGGCCGAACACATTGCTAAAGAATTACGAAAGTTGGGATATTCGATAAAGTTTGATAACCGCGATACCCATAAACCCGGATTTAAGTTTGCGGAGTACGAATTAAAGGGGGTGCCCGTTCGCATAGCGATAGGGCCGCGCGATCTGGATAACCGAACCGTAGAAGTGGCCCGAAGAGACACAAAAGAAAAGCAAGTGATGTCGATCGATTCTATTGTTTCGGCCATTCCGGGTCTCTTAGATAGCATCCAGGAAAATATCTATAAAAGGGCGCACGCGTTTCGCGAATCCATGATCACTCAGGCAAATACTTTTGAGGACTTTAAGAAAGTGCTCGATGAAAAGGGAGGATTTGTTTCGGCTCATTGGGATGGCACTCCTGAAACCGAAGCTGCCATTAAGGAACAAACCAAGGCTACCATTCGCTGTATTCCGTTAGATGCAAAACCTGAATCAGGAGTATGTATTTTTTCAGGAAAGGCATCGGATAAGCGGGTTTTGTTTGCCCGGGCTTATTAAAATATTAATACTTCAGAATAAAATTAATCAGGCTTAAAATTGACTACTTTTAGAGGTTGTAATTTTAGAAATACCAAAATTTTTGGCACGTGGTAGAGTGGATAACTGTTATTTCATTAATTCTGTTTGGTCTTTTTTTGATCATTGCAGAAATTATTTTTGTGCCCGGAACTACAATCGTGGGTATTCTCGGTTTTCTCTTTATCATTGTTGGGGTAGGCCTCAGCTTCAGTTATTTTGGCAGCGAAACCGGTTGGACTACCGTAGGGGTTTCGGCAGCCTTTTCGGGTTTGATTTTGTATTATTCATTTAAGACCAATATATGGGGCAGGTTTTCTCTTAAGTCCTCCATGAATAGCAAGGTTAATGAGGGAGACCTTGATTCGTTGACTGTGGGAATGGAAGGTCAGGCAGTTTCGGCTTTAAGACCGATTGGCAAAGCCAGCTTAGGCGACAAAATTTATGAAGTGAAAACGCTGGGAGGCTACCTGGACAGCGGAAGCCCTGTTCGGGTTTTAAAAATTATTTCGAATCAAATAATCGTAGAACCTATAAACTAAAACTATGGAAGGCTTAGCATTAATTTTTATTGTCTTTGTATGCATCATCGGATTTTTCATGTTTCTGTATTTCGTTCCGGTGGGCTTGTGGATTACAGCGGTATTTGCCAACGTGAAAGTAACTATTGGTGAACTTATCGGAATGAGAATCAGAAAAGTTCCACCCGGGATAATAGTGAACTCACTTATTACCGCCACAAAAGCGGGGTTACAGGTAACCACCAACGAATTGGAAACACACTATCTGGCAGGTGGGGATGTACCCAACGTAATCCGGGCCTTGATTTCCGCAGAGAAAGCCAATATCAATTTGACATTTAAACAGGCTACGGCCATTAACCTGGCAGGCCGCGATGTATTTGAGGCCGTTCAGATTTCTGTTAACCCCAAAGTGATTACAACTCCTAAAGTAGCTGCCGTAGCTGCGGATGGTATTCAATTAATAGCCGTAGCACGTGTAACGGTGCGGGCCAGCATTGCACAGTTAGTGGGGGGTGCCGGAGAAGATACCATTCTGGCGCGTGTGGGTGAAGGTATTGTTACCTCTATCGGTTCTGCAAAATCGCACAAAGAAGTTTTGGCTAATCCCGATAAGATTTCGAAACTCGTTCTTTCGCGTGGATTGGATGCTGGAACCGCGTTCGAAATTCTTTCCATTGATATTGCCGATGTGGATGTAGGGGCAAACATCGGTGCCAAACTTCAAATCGATCAGGCCTCAGCCGACTTGAAAGTAGCTGAAGCGCGCGCTGAAGAGCGCAGAGCCATGGCCGTTGCGCTGGAACAGGAAATGATTGCTAAAGCGCAGGAAGCTCGTGCCAACGTAATACAAGCGGAGGCAGAAATTCCGAAGGCAATGGCAGAAGCCTTTGTTAAAGGAAACTTAGGTGTAATGGATTATTACAAGATGCAGAATGTACAAGCCGATACAGATATGCGACAGTCCATTTCAGGATCCGGCAAGTCAGGTCAAAATCCAAATACGTAGTATTTATAACTCAAAAAGGAGGAGGCTGTCTTAAAAAGTGCGGCCTCTTTTTGTTTTTACTTATCGAGTTCTATTTCTTTCCACTCGGCTTTTTTTAAAGCGAGATATTGATTGCGTGAACGATCATAGGAAATATGTTCATAAATCTGAGGAATGGCACTAAGGCCAGTATTGGTGATCAGTCCGTATTTACCATCGCGGCCAACAATGACAAATCCGTTTTCCAATTCGAGCAATTGATGAAAACGGGGCTCAATCAAAATGATACCATCCTGGTCGGTTAAACCCACTAATCCGTTTTTATGAATTTTCAATTTCATGTTGGATTGATGGGTTATTGAATCATACTGAGGATTTAAAACATATTTTCCCGTTTTATTTATTACTCCCGCCTTACCATTCCTTTTAACAATTGAAAGGCCATGGCTAAAGTTTTCAACAGATTCAAAGTTTGGATTTATTACGATCTGATCCTGTGAATTCAAAAATCCCCATTTACCAATTAGTTTAATGGGAGCCAGCCCTTCGTGAAATTCACCAATACCATCGTAGCGATTTGCAATTCGTAAACGACCCCGCGAATCAATAAACCCATATTTGCCATCACGCTTAATTCCCCGCAGGCCTTCCCGCTCAGGAAAAATCTCTTCTACCTTGTCAAGAGAGGGCGGATCGATCCGATTAAGAATGCGCCCCTGATAGTCAAGTATTTTTAAAGTTCCATCAGGCAGGTATTCTTCCCAAAACGTTTGTTTGAAGTGAAGGACATTATCAGTGAAATAAATCACCTCGCCACGGAAGTTTTTGAGAAACTTGTTTTGCGGCTGAAGTTGCAGATAACAAGAGTCGTTAATCAGGTGCAAAGGATAGGGTTGAGGAGGCACTAACCAATCTTCTGTTTTGCTGATTATGCCGAATTGATTTTTGAATTTAACAAGTACTTGCGTGTCGGAAATTTCCAATAATGAATCAAACACGCAGTGGATGGTTTCAATTCCCTGTTCATTTACTGTGCCCCAGTAGCCATTGCTTTTTACCGGATAAAGTTGTGCCTTAGGATTTTCGATTCGTTGATAATTTTTTTGAGATCGAAAAGTTTGATTTATATCGGTTAAGAACCAGCCCTCCGTTTTTCGCAAAGCCCGGATAATTTGATTTTCAACATTGAGCGAATCGTAAGCAAGTGGAAAAACCGGATTGTTTTTTGAATCGATGATTCCAACTTTATTCTTCTTTCGCGCAAGAAAGTAGTTGTATTGTAAAGGCTTGATTGCATCGTACTGTGCAGGGAGTACTACATTCAGGGATGAATCAAGGATTCCGAATTTGTTTGAATAGCGATAAATAACTTTTCCTTCCGTTGGAATTAAATCTTCTGCCTTTAGGGTGAGTTGAGTTTTATTCCCTTCCGTTAATAAAAACCATTCGTGGTGCGGCAGTACTTTAGCCCGGTCTCCATCCAATATCTTAATGGATTGATAAACAGGTTCAATCATAACATTGCCATCCCGATCGAGCAATCCCTGATTTAAGTTTTGATAAATAATGGCTCTACTTTTATCAAATACAGCAATGGAATCAATTTTAAAATCGGTAACAGCTCGCCCATCTTCTCTACAAAGCGCTATTTTTCCAGCTTCATTTTCTACCGCATATCGCAATGTGCCCAGGGGATGTATTCCTTTGTAGGCTATCGGGATAATCACATGATTTTCTAAATCGGTTAGTCCGTAGCGATAGCTCGCGTTATTTAAATTAAAAACAATCGCCCGAAGTCCATGAATGCTTATGCCATCGTACTGAAAAGGAATTTTTGTTTCGCCTTTTAAATTCAAACAGCCCGCTTTGGTTTGCGAGGGGTTAATTTTTTTCCGGGCAATAACATAATCAGCTCCCGCATATACCAACGATTCGTATGCAGCCTGGGTAATAAATTCTTTTTTGAGATTGAGAATGCCCCATTGGTGGTTTAGCCTATATCCGGTAACATTTCCGATCACAGAGAAACTGCCATCGGACCAACCAAGCGCTTCAAAAGCAGCCGGCACCAAAACATCACCTCTTTGATTCTTGATGCCCACTTTCCCATTTTCTTCAAATATTAAAAACGAGTCGGCCCTCCCCTGCAGGCTTAAAAAAGTGAAAATGATAATTGCAGCACATCGCATCACCTTGCAAAGGTATAGGCTTGCAAATGATTTAAGAAACAACAACCGGGAACGGGTACCACTTATCGAAATTTAAGAGCCGCTAATTATCCGTTTCAGATCCTCAGGAGTATCTAAATCAATCTCTCCCTTTTCAAAGGGAATTTCGGCAATAAAACCGCTGAATGTCTGAATTATCTTTCGGGCGCCTTCCGCATCGTTAAGTTGCGCAAGTTTTGGAAAGAGATTGCTTTTAAACAAGGCCGGAACGCCCCGGGTTTGATTATAAAATGAGGTTACAATATCGGCCCCGGTCTTTTTGTAACAGGTGATGATATTTTTTAAATGTTCTGCGGTAAGAAAGGGTTGGTCGCAAACCATGATCAAAACAGCCTCCATTTGAGAAGACGGGTCTGTTAAATTTTTCAAGCCAACTTTTAGGGAGCTACCCATACCCTTTTCCCACTGTGAGTTAATTACTATTTCAACGGGTAAGGTGTCAATGACCTTTTTATGTTTTTCAGCCTGGGCGCCCAATACAACTGTAATTTTTTCGACCTGAGTATCCATTGCTTCCTGCACGGATTTTAATAACAAGGGCTTGCCTTGCACGGATATTAATTGTTTAGATTGACCTAACCGCGAAGAATTTCCGGCCGCTAGAATCAGAATAGAAATGCCTTTTGTATTCAAAATCATTTTGAGTTAGGGAAGTGCAAACGCGATATACGAGTCCCCGGAAGGGGTACCCATTTTGCCACCACCACAGGCAATCACGAGAAATTGTTTTCCCTCAATTTCGTAAACAGCCGGGGTAGCGTATCCTCCTGCAGGTAATGGATGTTCCCATAAAATTTTTCCATCATCGGTATCAAAGGCTCTGATTTTTTCATCACGTGAAGCAGCAACAAATACCACACCCCCACGGGTTGCCACTGCGCCTCCATAGTTTTCAGTTCCTGTAGGCGTTACTCCTCGTTCCTTCAGTTCTTTAAACTCGCCCAACGGTACTTGCCATTTGATTTCGCCTTTGCTTAAGTCGATGGCGTTTAAAGTACCCCACGGAGGCTCCACTGCGGGATATCCCTCGGGTGTAAGAAATCGATTATAACCGGTATTAGAAAATAGAATTTCCGGATCGCGTTCGAAGATTCCCTTCTTTTCTTCCTCCGTTCTTTCTTCCAGATCGAGTACGTATCGGGAAATGGCATCTCTCTCTTTATCACTTAAATGAGAAAAGGCAGGCATAACACCCTTGCCAGAAAGCATAAACTTTTTTAAACTCTCTTTCGAATATTTTCCGGTAAGGTTTCTTAGGGATGGAAAAACATGGCCGTCACCGCCCCGATCCGTTCCATGACAAGTGGCGCAATGGGTGCGATACAAGGAAATCCCTATCCAGGCATCTTCCTTCATTCGTACATCCACCATTTGTAAAATCCAGGGCATTTCATTGGCGTTGACATAGAGCGTTTCGCTTTCCGGATCGAAGGAAGGACCGCCCCATTCTGCACCGCCATCAAAACCCGGAAATATAACCGTCCCCTCCTTGCTGGGCGGAATAAATTGTTTACCCGTTCGCAATCCCCGAATTTTTCCTTTCGCAAATTCTTCCGCTTCCGGGATAAGTTTGTTAATCATGTCTTCTGTAAACACTTGCCGCGCAAACGGAGGTGGTTTTGTAGGTATGGGTTGGGTTGCCCATGCCTGTTCTCCTTCCAGGTCGGATGCTGGCACGGGTATTTCTTCTACCAGAAAAAGTGGCTCACCATTTTCTCTATCCAAAAGAAATACATAGCCGGTTTTTGTAACCTGGGCAACAGCATCTTTTCTTTTGCCCTCATGCGTAACGGTAACCAATATGGGAGCTGCGGGCAAATCCCGATCCCACATATCATGATGAATAGTTTGGTAATGCCATAGCCGGGTGCCGGTTTCAGCATGCAACGCCAGAACACAATTAGCGAATAAGTTTTGTCCATGCCGATTGCCTCCGTAAAAATCAAAAGAGGCAGAGCCTGTGGAGGCAAATACCAAACCGCGGTCGTAATCGACAGACATGCCCGCCCATGAGTTAGCGCCTCCAATTTTTTTCCAGGCTTCAGCAGGCCACGTGTCATACCCATATTCACCGGGCTGGGGTATAGTATGAAAAGTCCAAACCAACTGACCGGTTTTTACATTAAAAGCCCGGATATAACCGGGGGCGGCTATGGGGCCTTCATGCACGCGCGATCCCATTATAATTAAGTCTTTATAAATTACACCAGGCGTGTTGGAGAGAACCATAAGATTTGCAGCACGATCACCCAGCCCTTCTTTTAAACTCACCCGGCCGGCCGTACCAAAGGATTCAATTTTTTTTCCATCCAACGCATTAAGCGCGTAGAGATATTCTCCAAACGTATACAAGATTCGCTTGTCATCTCCTTCTTCCCAATAGGTTACACCTCTATTTACGCCAAGTCCTGTGTTAGCTTCTCCGGGCTCAAACTTCCAAACCAGTTTTCCGGTGTTGGCTTCTAAGGCAAATGCTTTTAATGTGGGAGTTGTTCCATAGAGTATATTCCCCACAACAATGGGGTTGCATTGAATCTGAGTTCGGTTATTAACTGTATCCGCATCGCCTGATCGGTAGCGCCAGGCAACCTGAAGTTGATTAACATTTTTCCGGTTGATCTGATTGAGTTGTGAATATTGAATACCATCCGCGGTGCCGCCTTTAATTTTCCACCCGGCATATTTTTTTTCAGATGGGGTACAGGACAAAAGCAGAACAGCAAGAACCAATAGGTATTTCATAGCAGGTATTTTTAACAGTCAAACTCTCTGAATAGAGCAGAATTTTTTAAGAAATTATTTAACAGAGCGGGACGCCTCCATATACGATTGCTTGAAAACCTGGTCGGTGTTGAGATCGCGCTGATGGATAGGGCCATTCAGATTCTTAAGAAATCCTCCGACCCGGTTTGTGAACTTGCTCAGAATCTCAGAGATAATTGACAAGGCGATTTCATCCGGTGCTTCTGCTCCTATATCCAAACCAATAGGAGAATGAATGCGCTGTAAATCAAAATCCGAAAGTTCAATTCCGTCTTGCTGAAACTCCAGTTTCATTTTGTCAAAACGCTTGCGGGGTCCCAAAATACCCATGTAGGGCGTTGCTGTCTTTAATAGTTTCTTTAATACATCGCGATCATATTCATAGTTGTGCGACATAAGTACGCAGGCTGTGTACGGATGAATATCAAAATCGCGGTCGATAAATTCACGCTGGCAAAGAGAAAGTTTATCAGCCGTTGGAAAAAATATAGGCACAATGTGGGCAACGCATTCATCGGTAATCGAAACATTCCAACCGAGCGACTTGGCCAATTCGCTCACAGGCCTTGCATCGAATCCGCCCCCGAAGATTATTAAGGAAATGGAAGGTTGGATCAATTCAACAAACACGTCATAAGAAAGACCTGATACATTGTAATTTCTGGCGCTGGATTGTTTCGAATCGAATATTTTTAACAAATCGGCTGAAACAAGCTTTGCCAGGGCCGGATTCGAGAATTGATTGTTGAGCGTTTCTGAATGAGAAATCAAAAGTTTCTCGGCAATGCCCGGACCTTCAAAAATAGTGGCCAGAGCTAATGGTTCTTTTATATTAATTATGGAATCGAATTGGGCAATGGGATTATGGGCATCCTCAGCGCTTAGCGGTTCAATCAGTACATCAATCACTCCATTGCAACCTAACCCAATACCTAGGTTTTGATTGCTTTCTTCTCTTGTATCATACGTAACAGTCATGGGTGTATTTCCAGACATGACGGTACGCGCTTTTCTCAGGGCATCACCTTCCAGGCAACCCCCGCTTATGGAGCCCACCCAACGGCCGTCATCCGTAATAAGCATGCGTGCCCCCGGACTGCGGTAGGAGGATCCGCGCACTTTAACCACCGTGGCAAGCGCGGCTTTTCGTTGAGTAAAATCAACTTTATGATAAGCGGATACGATAGCTTTAAAATCTTTCACAGGTACTTAATCAATTCCTTCTTTCTCCAGATCTTCTTCGTTATGCGAAAAATAATCAATTCCCAACAGGTCTCCGGTATATTCTTTGAAATATAATGTGTCGCCTATTTGTTTGGATTGATAATGATGTGAGTGGCAGTTTACTTTTAATATTTGATTTTCCACTTTTACAAAAGCAATCCATTGTTCATGTTTTTCGGTAGAGATTGTGTAATCGTACGATTTGTATTTTCCATAAGGCAGTACATGTGGGCTCGTGGAATTTTTTTCGGGTACATAAATTTTGTCGACTACAATGCCATACATTAATTCTGGTCTTGAGAAAAGTACATCAAAAACAACAAAACCAATCGCTATTAAAAATCCAGATAACGCGACAAGAATTACTCCACTTTTTAAATTGAGGCGATTTGCCATAAACAGGATTATTTTTTCCTTACCGACTTTACATCCTCCGGAGTAATTATACCGCCCTTATTTTCGAACGAATTAAAAATATAATTCATAAGGTCACTCATTTGGTCATTCGTTAAATCATACCCATTCATTTCACCGTTATAAACAGTCCCATTCACTGTCATTTCGCCACTTACTCCGTACAGAGTTTGTTTTATAGCCCGCTTCCTATCTGCAAGCATATAGTCTGATTTTGAGAGAGGCGGAAAAATTCCTGAAAGACCTTCGCCTTGATTCATGTGGCAACTAATGCAATTGCGCTCGTAAATTTCTTTACCGCGCTCCATACTCGCTTTTAAGTCAATTTGTTTTTGTTGAAAGGACAGCAGAAGGATGGACAAAACGGCAGGTATGAGAAGTTTTGATTTTTTCATGTTGAAACTTAATAGAATACAGGTTAAAGATAACTATTTATCAGGAGTTGATAGGTGACTGTGGCAACCTTGATTTGGCTTTAAAAAGAGCAAAAAGTTACAAATTATCAGCGGGAATACAGATTAAACAATCGTTTGCGAAAGGCTATAGTTAACGCACATACAATTAAATAAACTCTTTATGCCGATCATTTATTACTTTCGCACCCCAATGTGAAACCAAATTACCTCAACCTTCCATGATTACGTCTTCTGAACTATTCTCCTATAAAATAGATAAAAAATACGCCAAACCAGCCGCCTATTTTTCGATGGAATTTGCGATCGATCAGCCACTTAAAATTTATAGTGGGGGTCTGGGTTTTTTGGCAGGCTCGCACATGCGCAGCGCATACGAATTGAAGCAAAATCTGATCGGCATTGGTATTCTTTGGAAATACGGATACTATGATCAGGAACGCAGTATCGATGGAACCCTGAAGGCTGGTTATGTAGAAAAAAATTATTCTTTTCTAACAGACACAGGCATTGTTTTTCCGATCACGATTCATAATCACGAGGTGAAAGTAAAAGCGTGGTTGCTTAAACCCGAAGTATTTCAAACAGCACCTATTTTTTTACTAAGCACCGATATCCCCGAAAATGATCATCTCGCCCAAACAATTTGCCACCGCCTATACGATAGTCATGAGTCTGCACGCATTGCGCAATCAATTTTGTTAGGCACAGGGGGCGCAAAATTGCTTGATGTGGTGGGCCGCGAAACAGAAGTGTATCACATGAACGAAGGTCATGCGTTGCCCATGTGCTTCTATTTGTTGAATAAGTTCAACAACGATCTGGAGGAAGTTAAGAAACGTGTTGTGTTTACCACGCATACGCCTGAAAAGGCAGGGAACGAAGAGCACTCTATTTCCTATATGGATGTCATGAGTTTTTTCCATAAAGTGCCAAAGGAAACTGTGTTGGAATTAGCTGCACCGGATGAGCATAATTTAAGTTACACACTGGCCGCTTTAAGAATGTCGCGCAAAGCCAATGGTGTTTCCGTTCTTCATGGTGAGGTGTCGCGTAACATGTGGGCGGGGTTTGAAAACATCTGTGAAATCACTTCCATTACCAATGCTCAGAACAAAACCTATTGGATGGACAACCAATTAGCTAACCATTTAGAATCGGGAGATGATAAAGCGTTGGTCGAAAGGAAGAAGGTGTTGAAGAAAGAGTTGTTTAAAGTGGTGGCAAACCAAACAGGTAAGATTTTTGATGAAAATGTTATTACTCTGGTATGGGCCAGGCGATTTGCTGCCTATAAGCGCGCCAATCTTCTGATTCGTGATTTTGAACGATTCGAAAAATTAGTGAACAACAGCCAATATCCGGTTCAGGTAATTTGGGCAGGTAAGCCCTATCCTGAAGATCATGGAGCTATCGATATCTTTAATGATATTCATAATAAAATTAAGCACTTACCGAACTGTGCCATCCTTACGGGATATGAGATGGAGCTTTCCGGATTGTTAAAGCGCGGATCGGATTTGTGGTTAAATACCCCAAAAATGTATCGAGAAGCTTCGGGCACTTCCGGAATGACAGCCGCCATGAATGCCAGCGTCAATCTTTCTATCCCGGATGGATGGATTCCTGAATTTTCGAAACCTGGGAAAAACTGTTTTATTATTACTCCTTCAGAATCCGAAAATTCGGACGAGCGCGATTCGCAAGAGCATGATACACTGCTTACATTATTAGAAAAGGAAATTATTCCGCTTTACTATAACAAGCCCAAAACCTGGACGGCCCTTGTAAAACAAAGTATGAATGATGTTGTGCCCGAGTTTGATTCCAATCGCATGGCCCGGGAGTATTACGAGAAAATGTATCTGGCTGAGTACAAGGCTCCCAAAAAGTTGAGTAAGCCGAAAAGAGCGGAAGCAATCTAAACCATTCCAATCCAAGGCGGTTGCACTTTGTGATTGTCATCTTTCCGACAGGAAGTTAGCGATGAATATTGCACCTTTACAGGAGCATGAAACACATCGTGATTATTGGAAATGGCATTTCGGGTATTACAACGGCTCGCCATATCCGAAAGCTGAGTGATCATAAAATTACGGTAATCTCTTCCGAGACAAAGTATTTTTTTTCGCGCACCGCCCTTATGTATATCTACATGGGGCACATGACCTATGAAAACACAAAACCGTACGAGGATAGTTTCTGGAAGAAAAATAGAATTGACTTACTTAATGACCACGTTCTGTCTGTAAAGACAAAAGCCAAAACGCTAACCCTTCAATCTGGCAATTCGCTGACGTATGATATTTTGGTTATTGCCTCCGGATCAAAATCGAATATGTTTGGCTGGCCCGGTCAGGAATTAAAAGGCGTTCAGGGACTTTATAGTTTTCAGGATCTTGAAAGGATGGAGCAAGCTACCCGCGGTATTGATCGGGCTGTGGTTGTTGGGGGTGGATTAATTGGTATTGAAATGGTGGAGATGTTGCTCTCCAGAAAAATTGCAGTAACCTTATTAGTTCGTGAGCCGGAATTCTGGAGCAATGTATTGCCTCTTCAGGAAGCCGCCATGATAAGCCGTCATGTACGATCTCATTACGTGGAGTTAAAACTGGAAACGGAGTTGAAGGAAATTTTGTCGGATAGCAAAGGCTGCGTGCAATCCATTGTAACAAACCGCAATGAGAATATACCTTGTCAATTTGTTGGATTAACGGTGGGGGTTTCACCCGCCATCGACTTTTTAAAAGATTCGGGTATTGAAACCAGACGTGGGGTTTTGGTTAATGAATTTCTTGAAACGAATGTTCCTGATGTTTATGCATTGGGCGATTGTGTTGAACGTACTTACGATTTATCAAACCGAAAAAACATTGAACAGGTTTGGTACACCGGGCGCATGATGGGCGAAGTGCTTGGCCAGACCCTTTGCGGAAATAAATCAAAGTATGAACCCGGTCCATGGTTTAACTCAGCCAAGTTTTTTGATATTGAATATCAGACCTACGGAAATGTGGGAAACAACTTGAAATCCGCTGAGGATGAATTTTATTGGGAACATGCAAGCGGTTTGAAATCGATGCATTTTGTTTGGAATAAGCATACACAACAGTTTCTTGGAGTGAATTCTTTTGGGATTCGCTTGCGGCATGAATGTTTTGATCAATGGCTTCGCGATAACCAAAGCATTCAGTTTGTAATCAATCATTTGAAAGAAGCAAACTTTGACCCCGAATTTTTTGATAGGCATGAAGACGATATTGGGAAGCAATTTTTTCAGACATTCCCCGATCTCAACGTAAGCACGACACTAACCTCAACGCCATGAAAGCAATTAAAACCGTTGGGTTGATTTTATTTATACAAGGATTTTGCTTTTTTAACGGAATATTCTTTTCGGCAACTTATTCCTTACAACAGGAAACCGTAACCGCCCGAATTGCGGATGAAGCAAAACGAAAATTGTTTCTCCAGGCAGCTCATTCCTTGTTGGAAGAAAAGGATATTTCTGTTTTTTCTTTTGTAACCGGCCTCCAAAAAATATTTGAAGAGGTAAATCAAAGTCAGGTAAACGAGTATGGAATCACGCAGGAAGAGATCCTGGAATTGAGTATGCGCAGGGGCAATCAATTTTCATTGGCAAGGGTTGATTCGCTCTATGTCGGACAAGATGCCATCAGCAATTTTAAGAAAAAGGCCTGGCAAGATTATGCAAGTTGGCTCGAAGGCAGAAAGTTTGATTCGTCCGATGCGCTGAGAAATCAATTACAGGAAATAGCAATAAAGATTAATCAGTACGCCATTATAAATCAGGTAGGATTTGACCGATATCAAGTCAAAGATTTAACCTACACCCTTACGAAAGCATCGGCAGCCGGACCGGTACAATCAAATCACATACTTTTTCTGGTATTAACCATAGGCCTATGCGTGGCAGGGGCACTCTTATATATTTTGCCTAAACTTAATTTACCGCCCGGGATAAAAAATAATGGCATCTATTTCAATGCCATGAAAAATACCGGTTGGTTGGGAATGCTTACAGGCACATGGCTGATTTTATTTTATGTTGTGTTGTATTTCTACCCTGAATACATGACACAATGGATCACTTTGGTTGATCCAGTGAGTAAAGCCTTAAATGGGAACGAAGCCGGCAGGTTTTTCCTGTATGGATTTATATATACGCTCTGTATTTTGGTAATGGGAGTTCGCATGCTCATTCATTACAGGCACAGTAAGTATCAGGTGTTGCGTACATGTTCTGTTATGTTTTTCCAAACAGCGTTTGCCTTTTTAATTCCCGAAATCCTGATCCGGCTCAATAAACCCTACTTTGATTTTAAAAATATCTGGCCCCTGGATTATAGTTTTTTCTTCGACTCCCGGATTTCTGAATTGATTTCCGCAGGAACAATAGGCTTGTTTATGCTGGGGTGGGGAATCGCCTTAATAATTATGGGCGTACCCGTATTGGTTTATTTTTTTGGAAAGCGTTGGTATTGTTCATGGGTTTGTGGTTGCGGGGGTCTTGCCGAAACATTAGGGGATCCATACCGTCAACTTTCCAATAAGACTTTAAAAGCGTGGAAAATTGAACGTTGGATGATTCACAGTGTGCTTGTGTTTGCTGTAGTGATGACAGCCGGAGTTATCTACACCTACTGGACAGGGGCTTCGTGGTTTTTATTTTTTGATTCATATCAATTGCGTGAAGTGTATGGCGTGTTTATTGGAGTTGGATTTGCGGGCGTTGTGGGCACCGGTTTTTATCCATTGATGGGCAACCGGGTATGGTGCCGGTTTGGGTGTCCCTTGGCTGCCTACTTAGGTATAATTCAGCGCTTTAAGTCGCGATTTAGAATCACCACCAATGGGGGGCAATGTATTTCATGTGGTAATTGCTCCACCTATTGCGAAATGGGAATTGATGTACGATGGTATGCGCAACGGGGTCAAAATATTGTGCGAAGTTCATGTGTGGGGTGCGGAGTGTGCTCCTCCGTTTGCCCAAGGGGAGTTTTAAATCTGGAGGTGAAGGCGGAGGATGGAAGATTTGGAAAACCGATTCTGGTGGGAAATAATAATATAGGTATTGCTGCTGCTCAACCAAAGAAAGCATCTTGGACCAAGTAATTAAAATAATTATTCCCGCTTTTAATGAAGAGAATGGGATAGGTGAAGTAATTCGTGAAATTCCAACAGACCTGATTAGCGAAATAGTTGTTGTTAACAATGCTTCCACCGATAATACAGAAAGAATAGCGAAGGAAGCCGGGGCTACCGTATTGCGCGAACCAATACCAGGGTACGGCCGTGCATGCTTAAAAGGAATCGGCTATGTTAGTCAATCGGTGCCGCTTCCGGATATTGTTGTTTTCCTGGATGCCGATCATTCTGATTATCCTGAAGAAATGGACAAACTCATTAACCCAATTATTCATGGAGAGGCCGATTTGGTTATTGGTTCGCGGGCCCTTGGCCAAAAGGAACGTGGGTCCATGACTCCGCAGCAGATTTTCGGAAACTGGTTAGCCACTCGATTACTAAAATTCTTGTATGGCGCAAAGTTTACCGACCTGGGTCCGTTTCGCGCTATACGTTTTACTACGTTGCAGGAATTATCGATGCAAGATAAGACCTATGGCTGGACGGTAGAGATGCAGCTAAAGGCTGCAAAGAAAGGCGTTCGGTGTGTGGAAGTTCCGGTTCGCTATCGCAAACGAATTGGTTTTTCAAAAATCAGCGGCACGGTAAAGGGCACTATTATGGCTGGCTATAAGATTTTAGCTACTATCTTTAAATATTGGTAAACAGAAATTGTTTGTGGAGGTGAGTGAGGTCATAATAATTAGTGTTAGCATCGTATACAGTCTTTCCCTGCTTTATATTTTTTTGTTTAGCCTTGGGCAACTACACCTTGCATTGATCTATAAGAAAGAAACCAGCAAGGAGTCGGTTCCCCTTCCTTTCCTGGTGCAATTACCTACGGTAACCGTTCAATTGCCTGTATACAACGAGAAATATGTTATTGAACGTTTGCTTGATGCTATCGGCAAATTGGATTATCCCAAAAACCTGTTGGAAGTTCAGGTGTTGGATGATTCAACCGATGAAACCGCAGAGATAGTCCAAAATAAATCTGAGCATCTGCGCGATCAGGGTTTGAACATACATGTGATTCATCGCGAGGACCGAACGGGTTTTAAGGCAGGAGCACTGGCAAATGGCTTGAAATTTTCGAGCGGAGAGTTTATCGCAATATTTGATGCCGATTTTATACCCAACCCTGATTTTCTTCTAAAAACATTGCCCCATTTCATAAATAACAAAATTGGCGTAGTTCAAACCCGATGGGGGCATATCAACCGAAACTATTCGCTACTCACGCAATTACAGGCCTTTGGATTAGATGCGCATTTTTCGATTGAACAAACAGCGAGAAAGGCAGCCGGTAGTTTCATTAATTTTAATGGAACGTGTGGGGTGTGGCGAAAGAGTTGTATAGAAGATGCCGGAGGGTGGAGTGCCGATACGCTAACTGAAGATCTTGATTTGAGTTATCGCGCGCAGTTAAGAGGTTGGGAATTTCGTTACTGCGAGGAAATTGAAACCCCGGGCGAGCTGCCGGTTATCATGTCTGCCATTAAATCGCAGCAATACCGATGGAATAAAGGCGCGGCAGAAACAGCCCGTAAAAATTTTGGCCGCGTTTGGCGGGGCGACTTTTATTTCAAAAATAAAGTTCATGCCTTTTTTCATTTATTCAACAGCTCGGTGTTTGTGTTTATTTTGATTGCCTCTTTGTTGAGTATCCCTATGCTGTGGATTAAAGCCACGCATCCGGAAATCGACTGGCTATTTCATGCAGGTACTATTTTTTTGTTTGGATTTTTCTCAATCACTTTTTTTTATTGGATTGCGACCAAACGTTTTCACAGGCAGTTGGCTGCGGCCACTTTTTTATCCTTATATCCAAAATTTTTAATTGTTTCCATGGGCTTGTCGTTTCATAACGGATTAGCAGTTTTAGAGGGCTGGGCGGGTCGCAAATCACCGTTTATTCGCACCCCAAAATTTAATATTACCCATGGTAATGATTCATGGTTTAACAATAGTTATGTCCGCCCCCGCTTCACCTTGGGAGTTTTAGCAGAGGGATTATTGGCTATTTATTTTGTAGGTGGAATAGCCGCAGCAATCTGGCTGCAGGAAGGTGGATTAATTTTCTTTCATCTCATGTTGGCATTAGGCTTCGGAAGTGTGTTCTACTTTTCGATGAAGTCTTCTTTACATGCTTAACCAAAAGCCAAAATATTATGTCTGGATATTTATTTCAATCCTTTGTTATTCTCTCCTGGCATTTGTAATCCATCGATGGCAAACGACTTATTTGCTTTCAACTTACGGATTGCTTTTTCTCGTTTATCTCGGCATTAGTAACGAAGCGAAGCCGGAGCATCTTCCTTTTTGGCTCTCGATCTCCGTGGTGTTTCGCCTTATTTTTTTATTTTCCTTACCCTCCCTATCAGAAGATTTTTACAGGTTTATCTGGGATGGTCGACTGTGGAATGCGGGATATCACCCTTTTGCCGAATTGCCCTCTATCTATTTGCAACAGGGCATTGCGAACATCGATCAAGCGCTTTTTTCCAAACTGAATAGTCCGGAATATTTCACAATCTATCCTCCCGTTGCCCAGTTTATCTTTTGGCTTTCTGTAAAAGTTTCGCCCACCTCAATAGTGGGAAGCGTAATTTTTATGCGGTTGGTTTTGCTGTTGGCCGAAGTAGGCGTGGTGATTTTGATGCGCAAACTCTTGATTCAATTCTCCATACCTTTAACAAACGTTTTATTATATGCATTGAATCCTCTGGTTATTATTGAACTGACGGGCAATCTACACTTCGAAGGGCTTGTCTTTTTTTTTATTTTATTAACCATTTATTCATTGGGGAGACAAAGAATAATTCAATCCGCGGCTAGTATTTCTCTGGCCATCGCCACTAAGTTAGTGCCTGTAATATTCCTTCCGGCTTTGCTTCGCACACAAGGCTATAAAGGTGCCCTTAAGTACGGAGGGCTGATCGTGATCTTTTCACTGCTCTTTTTTTTATCGATGTTCGATTATCAGGTATTCCAGTCGATGGTAACCAGCGTGGGCTTGTATTTCAATAAATTCGAATTCAATGCCAGTTTGTATTATCTCGTTCGGGAGTACGGATTTTGGAAGTATGGATACAACATTATTCAAACAGTGGGGTGGAAGTTAGCTGTGGCGGCTACCGCGCTAATTTTACTGTTCACTTTTCGTAAGAAATGGATCGGGATTGATTCTGCCAGGGATTCCTCTCAACAGTTGCTTTCTGACTTTTTGTGGATCCTGTGTCTTTACTTTCTTTTCACCACTACGTTACATCCGTGGTACATTACCACCTTGCTGGCGCTATCCGTTTTTACGCCTTACCGCTTTCCGATGATTTGGTCGGGGTTGATTTTTTTAACCTACTCGGGATACAGGGCTGATTCCTTTAAAGAAAATCTCTGGCTTATTGCGCTTGAGTATCTGTTGGTAATTGGATATTTGATTGTTGAATTGAAAAAATCAAAAGGTCTTTTTGTCTTTATTCAAAAAAAAACGTGAAACCTGATCGATTGATAATATTTTATCGGAACCCAGAATTAGGAAAAGTAAAAACTCGGCTTGCAGCCACAGTAGGAGATGAACGGGCACTTGCCATTTACTTTAAACTGGTATCGCATACACGCGAGATAAGTGCACAGGTATTGTGCGACAAAGTGGTTTACTATTCCGATTTTGTTGACACAGAAGATAGCTGGTCAAATAAGGAATTTGAAAAATGCTTGCAGGAGGGGCATACTTTAGGAGAGAGAATGAAGCGAGCAATGGGCGATTCATTCGGCATGGGGTATAAACGGGTTTGCATCATTGGAACAGATTGCTGGGAACTTACACCACAACATATTACAGACGGGTTTATGAAATTAAAAACACACGATGTAGTTATCGGCCCCGCAGTTGATGGTGGATATTATTTGCTGGGAATGAAAAATTTCTTACCAACCTTATTCGACAATAAGACTTGGAGTACTGATTCAGTGTTTTCTCAAACTTTGCAGGATGTTAAGCAACTCGATCTGTCGTATTTTCTTTTGCCAGCCCTTACCGATGTAGATGAGGAAAAAGATTTGCCCCAACGGGATAGATCACTTTAAGGCAGCCAAATCCCGTATTAAAATTTTCTTTCGATCGAAATTGATGAGATTTTTTTCTTTCAATTCGTTAAGTATCGTGGTCACGGTTTGCCGGGACGTTCCCGTAAGGGCCGCAATATCCTTGTGGGTGAGGCGGGTGGCAATCATGGTTTCAGAGCCAACCTTTTTTCCTTTCCAGGAGGCGGCATCTTTTAAAAACTCAACTACCCGGGTGCGCGCATCTTTAAACACAAGCAGTTCAAGTTTGCGCTCTAATTTCATTAACCGAAGCCCGATTAGTTTTAATATTTTAAAACTGAGTTCTTTATTCTCTTTCATCAGGTTGGCTAATTCTTCAATGCTCAAAGGGCATAGGGTAGTAGCTTCCATGGCCTGCGCAAAGTCCTTCCGCTTTTCTTCACCGGCCATAGCCAGTTCGCCAAAAATTTCGCCTGTCGTTAAAATGGCGGTGATAAGTTCCTTACCATCATCCTGATAATGCCCAATGCGCACACCCCCGGATACAATCATGTAGATATGCGTGGCGGGTTCGTCTGTGAAATAGATGTATTCATCTTTTTTGTAGGTATTGAACGTGTGGTTATCGGCCATCGTTTTAACCCGATGTGGACATAGAATCTGATAAAGATTTACACTTTCAAAGTACCAAAGGGCAGAAGTATTATTCATTTCGGAAATTCAGTATTAAGTTAGCAAAAAATTAGCGCAAAAAGTTCATGGCGAGACTGACGTTAAGTGAGATTTGGATTTACCCCATTAAATCTTTTGCGGGCATCCGCATATCCAAAGCAAGGGTTAAACAAAAAGGCCTTGAGTTTGACAGGCGATTGATGCTGGTGGATGAAGCGAATCGGTTTATTACACAAAGGGAACATCCGATCATGGCACGCTTTCGGTTATACATGGAGGCGGGTAAATTGACTGTTGAGAGTTTGCTGGATGACTCGCATGCATCAATAGCTATAAATTTAGAGCCACGGGCAAATCAGCCAACGTTTAAGGTAACCATTTGGGATGATGAGGTGGAAGCCATGGAACTTAATCCGACCTACAGCGACTGGTTTTCAACACAACTAAAAATGAAATGCAGATTGGTCTGTTTTCCGGAAAATAACGTTCGTGATGTTGACCCTGCTTATGTAGAAAACAAAGCCCAGGTAAGCCTTGCCGATGGCTACCCCTTTTTGATTATCGGGCAATCATCGTTAGATAATTTAAATAGTAAGCTCGTCAATCAGATTGAAATGAATCGATTCCGACCGAACTTTGTATTTACCGGGGGTAAACCGCATGAGGAAGATACCTGGAAAACTTTTAGTATTGGATCGAATCGTTTTCGGGGTGTAAAACTGTGCGCCCGGTGTGTACTGACGACTGTGAATCCCCAAACGGGGATAAAAGGTCATGAGCCTTTGGCAACCCTGGCTACCTACCGAAAACAAGGCAGTAAAATTCTTTTTGGACAAAATTTAGTTGCAATTAATTATGAAGAAGTATCGGAAGGAGATGAAATTGTACTTTAAATGTGCAATGCTTGAGGTTGCATACTCGTTACGGGTTGCTGGATACCGTTTACTGGACACTGCAGGCTTTTACAAAGTCTCCAATTTAAAGCTTGCAGTATCCAGAATCCGGTATCAAATGTTGATAGTGATAAGTATTGCTCTTTTTAGTTCCTGTCAAGTAAGAGAAACGAAACTTCCCATATATGGCGAACGTGAGGTTGTGGGAACGGATACCGTTTACCACACCATTGCGCCATTTGCTTTTGTGGATCAGGATAGCGCGTGGGTCACGAATGAAACATTTAAAGACAAAATCTATGTAACCGATTTTTTCTTCACCACCTGCCGCACGATTTGCCCGATTATGAAAACGCAGATGTTGCGGGTGTACGAAGCGACAGCCGAAATGCCCGATGTAAAAATTCTTTCGCACACCATCGATCCTGAATATGATACGGTTACTTTGCTTCATGATTTCGCAAAAAGACTAGGCGTTGAAAGCAACCGGTGGCATTTTGTTACCGGAGTGAAGGACTCGATCTATAAAATTGCACAAACCAGTTACTTTGCCACAGCGATGGAAGATAAGACTGAACCCGATGGATTTATTCACAGCGGAGCATTTCTGCTGATTGATAAGAAACAACGTATTCGGGGTAAATACGATGGTACTAAAGAGGAGGATGTTAACAGGTTGATAATAGATATAAAACGATTGCGCAGAGATGAAGACTAGAATAAGAGCAAATGCAATTGCTTTAATTTTAGTGACATTTTTAGTGTCATTCTTCATGGCCTGTGTACCTGGCAATCAGGAAAGATCCGGAGATTCTATAAAGTTCCAACAATATTATGCCGAAGGAGAGCGCCTTTATAAGGCATATTGCTCAAATTGTCACCAAAACGATGGCACGGGATTGCGAAGGCTATATCCTCCCCTGGTAAATTCTGATTTTATGACGCAGAATTTAAACGAAGTGCTCTGCATTATTAAATATGGAAGGAAAGGGGAGTTATGGGTAAACCGCATTATGTACAACCAGCCTATGAAAGGCAATCCTGGATTGACCGAACTGGAAGTAGCGGAGATTGCAACCTACATTTACAACAGTTGGGGGAATGTACATGAAACAATTGAGGTGGCCGAAGTAGCCTCCGTACTTGCTTCATGCGAAGACAAAGAGTGAGGCTGCCACATTTTTACTTTTTAATTTTTTTGCCTTACTTAACCGCGGTTTACACACCGTGAAGAAGCCCGACTACCGAAAACTAATTTATTCCCTTCTTAGTCTCTTACTCTTCTATGGAGTAATTGTTTTCTTGTTACATGCCATAGAAACGGATGTTGAAGGCTCCAAAATGACGAGTTGGCAAGACGGACTGTGGTATGTGGTAGCCACTATAACCACGGTGGGGTATGGCGATGTTATTCCTGTTACCTATTGGGGACGCGCTTTGGGGTTTCTAGTGATGTTATCCAGCTTAGGAGTTTATGGTTTTATTATTGGCCAGATTGCAAATTTTATGAGTACACTGAAAGAACAACGTGAGCTTGGGTTAAACGGAACCGGGTTCAAAAATCACGTGGTCATTATTGGATGGAATGACTTTGGAAGAGCGGTTATCAGCCATTTGGTGGCTGCAGGCAAGGATGTGGCCGTCATAACCAAAGACCGAACGTCCATTGACATTATTCGCGAATCGTATAACTCGGATCAGATTTACACATTATACACTGATTATAATAATTTCGATATGCTGGAGAAGGCCAACATCAGGCATGCCTCCATTGTTTTCGTTAACTTAAATGACGATACTGAAAAATTGGTATATGTCATTAACCTCAAAAAACATTTCTCTAATTTAAACTACGTAGTTACACTGGATAACGGAAACCTGAAAGGGACGTTTCAGAATGCCGGAGTTACCTATACCATCTGTAAGAATGAAATCTCCGCCAAACTTATGGCCAGCTACATTTTTGAACCCGATGTGGCCCTGTTTAGTGAAGAGATTCTGGCCTATGCGCATACCGATAACGAGTATGACATTAAGCAAATAAAAATTACAGCAAACAATTCTTTGATTGGTGTTTATTACGATAAGGCATTTTTTGATTTAAAAAAGACCTGCAATGTTATCCTTATTGGAATGGTAAAAATGCAAGGAGCCGAACGGAGATTTATCAAAAATCCCGAAGGATCTCTTAAGATTGAGGCCGATGACTATTTGGTTATGATGATGGATGGCAAGGGAAAGACTGCCCTTAAAAAACAGTTTGGATTGAAGGAAAATGATTGAATAAACAAAAAAAGAAGGGCGAGCCCCTCAGCTCGCCCTAACCCCAAAAACCAAACCCCACATACTTCCCGGTGACCCGGGACCTCACTATCTTTAATTACCTGCTTTCCAGTTCCACATTATCCAGATTGATAAACTCGAAATCAACCCCATTTATTAGTTCAACAAATATTACGGAGTCCTTGTTCACTTTTCCGGCTAAAATTTGTTTCGAAAGTTCATTCAGAATTTCCCGTTGCAGTACCCTTTTTAAGGGTCTGGCTCCAAATTGAGGGTCATAGCCCAGTTTGGCCAATCGCTCAAGAACTTCTTCCGAGATATCCAGTTTAACGCCACTTTCTAATAAACGTTTCTGAATCAACTTAAATTGTATTTCTACAACTTTTCTAATATCCGCCTTGCTCAGCGGTCGGAACATGATAATTTCATCAATCCGGTTAATAAATTCAGGCCGTACCGACTTTCTTAATAAACCCAGTACTTCCTCTTTTGTTCCCTCCAGCACCTCAAAATAATTCTCATCATTTATTTTCTCGAAATTTTCCTGAATAATGTGCGAGCCAATATTGGTTGTCATTACTATAATGGTGTTTTTAAAATTGGCAACGCGGCCTTTGTTATCAGTCAACCGGCCTTCATCCAGCACTTGTAACAAAATATTGAATACATCCGGATGAGCTTTCTCGATTTCATCTAATAGAATTACCGAGTAAGGTTTTCTCCGAACCGATTCGGTTAGTTGGCCGCCTTCATCGTAACCTACATACCCCGGAGGTGCCCCGATCAGACGGCTTACACTATGGCGCTCCTGATATTCGCTCATGTCTATTCTCACCATAGCGTTATCATCGTTAAACAAGTAGTCGGCCAGCGCTTTGGATAATTCCGTTTTACCTACTCCGGTGGTTCCCATAAAAATGAAGGAACCAATGGGGCGCTTGGGATCTTGCAACCCGGCACGACTCCTGCGCACAGCGTCACTCAAGGCGCGGATGGCTTCCTCCTGGCCAGCTACCCGCTTACCCAATTCTTCTTCAAGAGTTAATAATTTTTCGCGTTCGCTTTGCAGCATTTTTGAAACGGGTATACCTGTCCACTTGGCAACTACCTCGGCAATGTCTTCGCTATCCACTTCTTCTTTTAAAAGAGAATGTTCCCCTTGCATCGCTTTCATAGTAACCTCCAGATCTTTCAGGTGCTTTTCAGCTTCTGTAATTTTTCCGTAACGGATCTCAGCTACTTTCCCATAGTCGCCTGCTTTTTCGGCCTGTTCGGCTTCAAATTTCAACTTGTCAATATTTTCTTTTTCCTGTCTTAGGTTATTCACAATAGACTTTTCATTTTCCCATTGCGCTTTTAGTGTATTTCGTTCGCCTGTTAAGTCGGCAATTTCCTTACTCAACAAAATTTCTTTGTCCTTATCTTTTTCCCTGCGGATGGCCTCCCGTTCAATTTCCAGTTGCATGATCTTGCGATTGAGTTCGTCCAATTCCTCGGGCAATGAATCCATCTCCAAACGAAGTTTAGAGGCCGCTTCATCCATCAGGTCAATGGCTTTGTCCGGAAGAAAGCGATCGGAGATGTATCGGCTCGAAAGTTCTACCGAGGCGATAACGGCATCGTCTTTTATGCGCACTCCATG
>JAEUUB010000539.1 GCA_016787745.1 Cyclobacteriaceae bacterium | reverse complement strand
TTTTATCAGCGATGCTTCCCGTGGATACATTTCCGCTTCGACCCAGAGTTTACTAAGTTTTTCTAAACGATAAATGGCTGCACCCTCAGTAACATATTGTCCCTCTGCCACAGGTATTTCCGTTATAATTCCAGAGGCAGGTGCGACAAATTGTATTCGAGGATTGGTGGTTTTCGATTTGGACAGTTCTTCAATCTGGTGTTCCGTCATTCCATACAACCATAACTTCTTCCTGGAAGCTTCCAGGTAAGAAGAGTAGCGCTTATTGTCGATGGATTGGGATTGTGCGAGAGCGAGTAAATATTCATTCTGATAGGTGAGCAGTTGTTCACTGTAAATTTCATAAATCAGTTGACCTTGATTTATTGGAACGCCTGTCTCTTTGATGAAGAGTTTGTCAATCCTGCCCGGAACTCGTGTGCTCACAACTTCCGTCTGTGTCTCGTCAGCACGGAGACGGCCGTTCAGGAGTATGCTGTTTCCGATTTCCTGAACTGACACCCGTTGGACGGTAATATTGGCAAGTTCTATCTGACTTTCGCTGAGCGTAACCTCTGACTTATCTCCCCCTGCATTCACCGCCACCAAATCCATTCCGCAGATTGGACATGTCCCGGGTTTATCCTGCACGATCTGTGGGTGCATGGGGCACGTATAGGTTTGTTTTATTTCAGAAGACTGACCGCTGTTGTTTTTTCCTTTGCATCCCGTCAGTAGTATGATGATACTAACAACTAAATATTGGATTGTAGTTTTCATCGTTGTTATGGGTTAATTACTTTTATAAAACTCTCGCTGTCTACCAGGTATTGAGCATTGGCGGCAATCTCCATCGATTCATCTAACCCTTCAGTAATTTCCATCCAGCCATCCGTCTCTAATCCTGTTTTTACTTTAAAGGGAATGTAGGTTGCCTTCTCTTTGATGAAAACTATTTGCTGAACTCCAAGATCAAGGATTGCCTTTTTCGGGATCCACAGTGCCTGGCTATGTGTCTCAGTAACATGAGCCGTTAAAAGTTGTCCAACACGGATTTCAGTGGCGTTAGCATTGATGTAGGATCTAACTTGCAGGAATTGTTTGCCTTCGCTGAAAAATGGCTGAATAAAGTCCACCTTTGCCTGAATCGCTTCGGGTGTACCTTTAATGTGGAGTTCAATGAGCACACCTTTTCTGATCTGCGCACCATCCTTCGCAGGGAAATACAGTTCAGCCCAAAGGCGAGTACCATCTACGACTTTGAAGAGACTTTGCCCTGTGGCCACATACATACCTTCACGAGTTGAAAATTGCCCGCCCATAGCCGGTGATGAATTTGCCGTATTCATTGCATTGCTTGGCTGCACCCCTCCACCCATAGCGCCTCCTGATTTTTTATTCATTCCACCTCCGCTCATGGATGTTGATGATGCACCACTTGCCGTGCTGGCTTCAGGAAGAGACACGTTTGACTCCACGATGTACCCGGAGTAAGGGCTGAACACCGGGAACGCAAAGGACTCTTTTCCGGTCTTGATGATGTTCTCTATTTGATCTTTAGTAAGTCCCAGTAATTGTAGTTTCTGTTTTGCAGACTCGATGATTTCGAATTGTTCCTTATGCTGGCTTACCACGTAGAGTAACTCCCGTTGCGCAGTAATCAATTCCGGACTATATATCTCCATGATCACCTGGCCTTTTCTCACAGGTTGGTAGTTGTATTTCAGATAAAGCTTTTCAATGCGTCCGCCAAAGCG